>NZ_JBFOCN010000042.1:0-32369 GCF_040907815.1 Aeromonas sp. s6 | reverse complement strand
TGATCCTCGATAACTACATCATTCACAAAAGCAAACAGACCGAGCGATGGTTGAAGAAGAACCCCAAGTTCTGCCTGGTGTTCCAGCCAGTTTACAGCCCTTGGGTTAATCACATCGAACGGCTGTGGCACAAGTTACATGAAACCATCACGCGCAATCATCAATGCAGAGGAATGGCCAGCCTGCTGGCCCGAGTGAAACACTTCATGGATACCGTGTCTCCTTTCCCGGGGAATGGCTATGGTACAGCGAAGGTGTAGCACTATTGGGATCAGTTATTTAGCAGACAGGTTGTTTGCGATGCTGCCAGTGGCGCAGATCCGCTCCCTTCTCCCCTTGCGGGAGAAGGGTTGGGGATGAGGGGGGGAGTCACACGCCGTCGGGTTTTTCAGGAGTCACCAGCTCTTTCATCAGATGCTTGAGCCACACCTGGGCCGGCTGCTGCGCATGGTGCTTTGGTATGCCAGCCGCTGCCGCTTAGCCCGGATTCACCAGATCCTTCATCAACGCCTTCAACCAGGTCAACGCCGGTTGCTGGGCGTGGACCGGGTGCCAGACGCAGTTGAGGTGATAGTCCGGCACGTCGTCGGGCAGGGGCAGGCTTTTCAGCGGCCAGTGGCTGGCGAGCAGCTCGGCCACCATGCTGGGCAGTACCAAGAGGTGATCGCTCTGGCTCACGATGGCGGCGGCGGACATATAGCTCTGGCTGTTGACCGAGATGGTGCGGCTATGGCCCAGGCTCTGCAAATAGCGGTCGAGGCTCGCCTCCGAGGTGCCGAGCGGCGAGTGGAACACATGGGGCATCTCGATTAGCTGGTCGAGGGTGATGCGCTCCTCCTCCAGCTCCAGGGTGGCACGCACCAGCCCGGCCAGGGGTTCGGTGAGCCAGGTCTCCTTGCCCAGATACCCCGGCACCTGCATGTACTCGTCAAACCCCAGCACGAGATCTATCTCGCCGCTCGCCAGCTCGGCTTCGGGCAGGGTATCGCGCAGGATGCGGATCTCGATGGTGACGCCGGGGGCCAGCTTCCTGAGGCGCTGGATAAGGGGCGGGATCAGCACGCACTCCACGTAATCCGTGGTGCAGAGTACGAAGCGGCGCTTCGACTGGCGCGGCGCGAACTCGTCCTCCTCCCAGAGCTGCTGCTCCAGCAGCCGCAGCGCCTGCTGCACCCCCAGATGCAGGCGCTGGGCCCGGGGAGTCGGCAACATCCCCTGGGGCGTGCGCACCAGCAGCGGGTCGCCGAGAAAGGCCCGCAACCGGCCGAGGGAGTGGCTCATGGCGGGCTGGCTGATAAAGAGCGATTCGGCGGCGCGGGTCACGCTCCCTTGCGTCATCAGGGCGTCAAAGGCGAGCAGCAGATTGAGGTCGAGCTGGTGCAGTTTCATGGGGGGATTATTCGCCGTGTTTATGGGACAATTAATCCTATTCATTTGATGGATGGGCGCGCAACTTCTTACACTGCGACCCACTCTTATTTTTTTCAGGGTTCCCAGGCAAATCGGGGGCCTCAATCCATGCAAGGAGCCTTGCGATGAGCATCAAGACCATGAACACCACGCCGGCCGCCGACGGCTTCACCATGCCCGCCGAGTGGGCTCACCAGCAGGCCGTCTGGATGATCTGGCCGTTCCGCCCGGACAACTGGCGGGAAGCCGGTCGCTTCGCCCAGGCCACCTTCGCCAAGGTGGCGGATGCCATCGGTGGCGCGACGCCGGTCTTTATGGGGGTGCCGGCCCAGTTTATGGAGCAGGCCCGTGGCATCATGCCCGCCCACGTTACCCTGGTTGAGATGGCCAGCGATGACTGCTGGGCCCGCGACACTGGCCCCACCATCGTCACCAACGCCGCAGGCGAGTGCCGTGGGGTGGATTGGGGCTTCAACGCCTGGGGCGGTCACAAGGGGGGTCTCTACTACCCGTGGAACCAGGATGAAGAGGTCGCTGCCCGGATGCTGGAACAGCACGGCATGGGTCGTTACGACGCGCCGCTCATTCTGGAAGGGGGCTCCATCCATGTGGATGGCGAAGGCACCTGCCTGACCACCGCCGAGTGCCTGCTCAACGAAAACCGCAACCCGCACCTGACCAAAGAGCAGATCGAAGCTCACCTGCGCGACTATCTGGGTGTCACCAGTTTTATCTGGCTGGACGAAGGGGTCTACATGGACGAGACCGACGGCCACATCGACAACATGTGCTGCTTCGTGCGCCCGGGTGAAGTGGCCCTGCACTGGACCGATGATGAGACAGATCCCCAGTACGCCCGCTCCCTGGCCGCCCTCCAGGTGCTGGAAGCGGCGGTCGACGCCAAGGGTCGCAAGCTGAAAGTGTGGAAGCTGCCCCAGCCGGGCCCGCTCTACTGCACAGAGGAAGAGTCTGCCGGCGTCGAGAGCGGCAGCGGTGTGCCGCGCGAGGCAGAAGGCCGTCTGGCCGGTTCCTACGTGAACTTCCTTATCACCAACGATCGCATCGTCTACCCGCTGCTGGATGCCGCCACCGACGGCGAAGCCCAGCGCATTCTGGAAGAGATCTTCCCGGAGCATAAGGTCGTCGGCGTACCGGCCCGCGAGATCCTGCTGGGCGGTGGCAATATCCACTGCATTACCCAGCAAATTCCTTCTGGCAAGTAAGAACCTGTTCCAAGCCAGCCAAGGTTGGTATTCAAAACCCCACGCCGTGGGGTTTTATCTCTTGATAACGTGATGGCCGCAGGCGCCGATGCGGCGATCATCATGACAAACAGTCACCCTTTTACAGGAGATCCCCATGATCGAAGTGACCGAGGTTTCCATTGTCGAGCTGCGTGCTGCGCTCGAATCAGGCCGCACCACCGCGGTCGAACTGGTCGAGGCCTATCAGGCCCGGATCGCCGCCTATGACGGCCCCGAGACACCAACCCGCCTCAATGCCGTCGTGGTGCCCAACCCCGATGCCCTGAAAGAGGCGCAAGCTTCCGATGCGCGCCGCGCCCGTGGGGAAACCCTGGGGCCGCTCGACGGCATCCCCTACACCGCCAAAGACAGCTATCTGGTCAAGGGGCTGACCGCCGCCTCCGGTAGCCCGGCCTTCAAGGATCTGGTGGCCCAGCGCGATGCCTTTACCGTTGAGCGCCTGCGCGCCGCCGGCGCCATCTGCCTTGGCAAGACCAATATGCCGCCCATGGCCAATGGCGGCATGCAGCGCGGCGTCTATGGTCGCGCTGAGAGCCCCTACAACGCCGACTACCTGACCGCGCCCTTTGCCTCCGGCTCCTCCAACGGGGCCGGCACTGCCACCGCCGCCAGCTTCGCCGCCTTCGGTCTGGCGGAAGAGACCTGGTCGAGCGGCCGGGGTCCTGCGTCCA
This sequence comes from Aeromonas sp. s6, assembly GCF_040907815.1. Taxonomy (NCBI): domain Bacteria; kingdom Pseudomonadati; phylum Pseudomonadota; class Gammaproteobacteria; order Aeromonadales; family Aeromonadaceae; genus Aeromonas; species Aeromonas sp. s6. The sequence goes on along the minus strand of NZ_JBFOCN010000042.1, from coordinate 29,023 downwards.
ACAACGGCCTGTGTGCCTACACCCCGTCCCGTGGCGTGATTTCGGTGCGCGGCAACTGGCCCCTGACCCCGACCATGGATGTCGTCGTGCCCTACGCCCGCACCATGGCCGATCTGCTGGAAGTGCTCGATGTAGTCGTCGCCGACGATGCCGACACTCGCGGTGATCTGTGGCGCATGCAGCCCTGGGTCAAGCTGCCCAAAGCCTCCGAAGTGCGTCCGGCTTCCTATCTGGAGCTGGCTGCCAAGCCCGATGCCCTCAAAGGCAAGCGCCTCGGTGTGCCGCGCATGTTTATCAACAAGGATGAACTGGCCGGCACCAGCGACAACCCCGGTATCGGCGGCCCGACCGGTCAGCGCATCCATACCCGCGAGACCGTGATCGCCCTCTGGGAAGATGCGCGCAAGGCGCTGGAAGCCGCTGGCGCAGAAGTCATCGAAGTGGACTTCCCGCTGGTCTCCAACTGCGAAGGGGACCGACCCGGCGCGCCGACCGTGTTCAATCGCGGCATCGTGAGCCCGGAGTTTCTCAACGACGAGCTGTGGGAGCTCTCCGGCTGGGCGTTCGACGACTTCCTGCGTGCCAACGGCGATCCCAAGCTCAACAAGCTGGCCGATGTCGATGGGCCGAAGATCTTCCCCCACGATCCGGGCACCCTGCCGAATCGCGAGGGCGATCTGGCGGCGGGCATGGACGAGTACGTCAATATGGCCAAGCGCGGCATCAAGCGCTTTGACGAGATCCCCACAGTGCCGGACGGCCTGCGCGGTCTGGAGAAGACTCGCAAGCTGGATCTCGAGGACTGGATGGACGGGCTCAAGCTCGACGCCGTGCTGTTCCCCACCGTCGCCGACGTCGCCCCGGCTGACGCGGATGTGAATCCGGCCTCCGCCGATATCGCCTGGAGCAACGGCATCTGGGTTGCCAACGGCAACCTCGCCATTCGTCACCTCGGCGTGCCGACCGTCACCGTCCCCATGGGGGTGATGGCCGATATCGGTATGCCGGTGGGGCTGACCTTCGCCGGTCGCGCCTATGATGACAACAACCTGCTGCGCGTCGCCTCGGCCTTCGAGTCCACCGGCAGCAAGCGGATGGTGCCGCCACGTACGCCGCCGTTGGGGTGAGGGTGATTACCAGTAGGACTAGATAGCGCGGATTGTCCGCTCATAACGATAATAAAGCCACTCACTATATGGTGGGTGGTTTTTAATTTTTGAAATTGGTTGTGGGAAAACGATTTATATTATGCACGTTTCTTGAAATATCTTTGATGCATTTTTATTCATGCTTTCTAAGATTATTCTTGGTAAAGTGCATGTGTTATATGGAATGACGTTTTTTAATACCAAGAGTGATAAAAACTTGATGTGGTTGCATCACCACCATGCTTATCGTTTTGATTGCATTCTTTACATAGTAATTGCATATTTGATATGTCATTAAAACCAAAGTTTGACAAAGGTACAATATGGTCATAGTTCGCTACATTATCCAAGTTTAATGTGCCTGAAAGATCTTTGTTACAGAGTACACAGCGTCCTCTATCTCTAAAATAAACGGCTTTTCTAACCCAGCTTGGAATGTTTTTCCTTTTTAGCTTGCCATTTTTCCTTATCAGATCATCTGATTTTGACTCAACAGTATGTTCACGTTCCAAAGCATTTGCCATCATTGTGTTAAACACAAGCATTAACACACGATTTTGAAATAGAACATGGAATACTTCTTTTGATGTATGCTCAATGAGTTGTTCAAAATTTCCATTAAGCCTTAGTTCAAGAAGATAATCATAAATATCATCTTTATCGCATGTCGTGAATTTCTTGTCTCTTTCATGCAGAAAACTTGAGAAGCTTTCGTATTCCAATCCATGAAATGTCAACGCCAGTTCAATAGGCAAAATATCCCATTTTAAATGTTTATTTATTATTGGAAGATGAGCATTGTTTTTTATTAACTGTTGTCGTTCCTCCAAATCTATATCATAGGTGTTATCCCAAGTGACATCATCTATTACAAACTCTAGAAAGTCATGAAAAACAGAGTGCTTTCTAAATGGTTGCAGCATATTTAGTATATTACCATCGCCATGAAAGTTATGAAGGTCACGTAAATATGAGTCTTGCTCCATTAGAATATTTGATATTACGTTACAGAAATAATATGTTTCATAATACTTTACATTGAGCACTTTGTTCTCCTCATATTAATTATTTTTAATAAAGTCGTATTTTAGTTTTATTTGTTAAAGTAGCTTTGGATATATAATCGCGTAGTCTACCTCAAAAGGGCTGTAGATCTGAATGACGAAGTATATTCGGACGATCGCGAATGGGGGCCGAGAAGCCGCTGACATCCGGAGTTTCCTGCCGGTCTTGCTATGACTCGGTACGCGGCGGTATGCGGACGATTACGCTGCGCTAATCGACCCTACATGATGTGGCTTATTGTTACCTCCCCCTCATCCCCGACCCTTCTCCCCTTGTTTGTGATCAAGAGTGGGAGAAGGGAGCAAACAGGCTCCGCTGATTATGCGTTGGCTCTGTGGTGCGGGTGAATATGAGTGGCTTGGTATTGGCACGGGTCATCCCCTCTCCCTCGGGAGAGGGCCAGGGTGAGGGGCCGCTATCTGTGTTGTAGGTTCGAATAGCGAAGCGTATTCGGACGATCGCGAACAGGTAGTGGCCGAGAAGCCACTGATATCCAAAGTATGCTGCCGGTTTTGCCATGATTTGCTGCGTGGCGGTATGCGGACTAATTTTTCATTTCCTTATGTTAGTTATGGTACAACTCTACAAAACAGTGGGTGCTAGAAATATAATAGAGCGTTTTTTCTAAAGTTTTTAATTATTGTTTTCATGTCGATGTCATTACAATTAACCATACATGTAGTATCTTTTTTCTTTTGAAGAAAACCTGGTAAAGGTTCGAATCCCGATACCTTGTAGTAGTCAGGGTTAATATCGGAGTAAAGAATAAATGCTCTTGTTTTAAATTGGTTGCAATACTCTTTTTTACTGCGTCTAATAGTATTCTGGCAAAGCCATTTCGCCTTTTATCAGAAACTGTAGATAGAGACCCTATACCTATGGTTGAAATGTCATAAATGGAAGGTAGTGAATAACATATAATAGAACTTAAAATACAATTGCGTTCTTCAAGAATATACCAAGTTCCTTTTTTATATTTTTCAGAATTATTACAGGAAAACAAATACTTGTTGAGTTCTAATCCATCTCCCCAAGCATCATAACCCATTGTATAGATACTGTTCATATCATCTAACGTAGCGGTTCTGATTACTAGGTCATCAAATCTAAGAAGTGGTAAATTTTCTGCGGGTGTTAAAAAAGACATAAACCACCTTTGATAAATGGGTATTGATAACTAGTTGTAAAAATACAGGTAGGGATGTGGATTAGTGTTCACAATATTATTGCGGTGGCTCGTTTGGGTCAACTTTTGTTTTTTTAAAATTAAAGTGCTGCGTTGTTATGATTTTTTGTGATCTTGTATTATTTAGAGAGGGTGGGGCGGTATTTTGTTCCGATTAGCGGCTTTGTCGGGATATTGATTTCCACTTTTTCCGTCCGAATAAAGATACGGTGAGAGAGATGCCTGCAGATTGCTCTTCATACAAACATGGAGAGAAGAGGCTATTTTCACCATCTTCACCTTGGCTTCACACAACCTCATTTTTTCCTCACAAATCCCCCCTATCTTCTGTCCACTGATAAATGGGCCTGCTTGCCACAGGAGTGGCAAGGGCCAACGAGAGGGGAGCAAGAGGATGAAATCCTGGATCAAATACGGGCTGGTCGGGGCCTTGATACTGGTGGCGAGTTTCTGGGGCGGCAGCGTGCGGGCGGTGCAGATGCCCCTTGGCCAGGATACTGCCGTGCCGGGGCAGCTAACCGCCCAGGTTGCGGTGCTCCCGAAGGAGGCCCATTTCCAGCCCCTGGGGGCTCTGCCATAGGTTGCTGCCGGACGTGGCACCTGAGGGAGTTGATACCGGTCTTTTTAACCAGACCGGGCCGGTGACGTCACGGCACAGTGCGCATCAACACGGGCCGGGCTGGCTAGTGCGCGACATAGTGAGCCTCATGCCAGACCGGGCTGGCTACTGCGCCTGATATTGGGCATCCAGCCAGGCGATGGCCTCTTGGGGGTCGTTGAATGCCTGGATATGGCCCGGGTGAGTGAGGGAGAGGCAGGAGAGGGCGATATGATGGAGCACCTTGGCCGAATAGAGGGAGGCGATGGCCACCAGGTTCTTCTGGGCGAGCCACCCATAAATATCCTGCAGATGGGGCAGGGCGGAGAGCACCACCCCCTGATGCTGGCGATGGTCCACCAGGGCGCAGAAACGCTTACCGTCCAGGCTGTTCACCACGGTCTTTATCTGTGCAATCCACGCCAGCATACCCTCTTCATTGAAAGGGCCGATCAGCTCACAGGTGACCAGGTGTTCCTGCACATTGAAGATGAACTCACCGTGTTTTTTATCAAAGGACATACAACATTCTTATCCATGACCAGGGGCGGCAAGATGATATTGATTCATTCAACCTGCATCAATATCCGAATGAGGGTTTTGGTCATGGCGTCGTATTGCTGCGTTGACGCCGGGGGTAAGGTGCTTGTCCGTGATGGCGATACGAGAACAACAGGCGGCGCCAGTGTATTTCATCCGGATGCCGGGTAGTCCGGTCTGCATCCAGGGTGGCAATGCTCCTGTTTGCCCGGGCCCTTATCCCGGGGTGTCTTGCCCGGAAGGGGGGACTGCCTTGGTGAGGGCGTCGATGGCATTGGGGACGAATCGCTCGGAAAAACCGGCGATAAAGGCCCAGATGACGGCTTTGGCGGCATCCAGATTGGTTGCAGGAGAGGCCAGGGTCAGCAGAGTCTGCAAGGAGACATAGGGGTGCTCCATGTGTTTGAACTTGGGAAACAGGTCCCCCTGGAGCAGGCTGCTGGCAAAGAGCCCGTAGGCGATAAAGCCGAGAATGCCGGAAAAGAGCAGGGAAACATAAAACTGCGTCACGATCACCCGGGGTTGGCTGATGTGGGCGATGGCACCGCTGTCGTGCAGCCTGGCGAGGCGGTAATAGTTGTTGATGACGGCCCCCACCGATCCGGCAAAGAAGATGGCGGTCATGATGTTGGACATGAGGGGGATGGTTTGTAGCAGCAGTACCAGAGCAAGGCCTCCGAAGGAGATGAGGCCGCTGATGGCCAGGTGTTTGTAGTAGCGATCCATGGGTAGCTCCACTTCGGGCACAAGACCCTGTTGAGGATAGTCAGCCTATGGCGAAAATGACCCGAAAAGGCCGGTGAAGCAGTGCCCGGCCTGTGTCTTCTCAGTTGCAGTGCCATTTCATCGGTGGTGTTTCACCGTTTTTGGCGTGGGCAATTGACCTGCTCAGCCAGCCAGCGGCAGGTAGACATGCTGGTAGGCCAGGGCCATGGCGCTGTAGAGCAGCAGGGCGGCCATCAGCAGGTTGAAGTACCTGAACCAGCGAGGATGTTGAAGATGACGTCCGATGAGGCTGCCCGCCATCGAGTAGCTGCCGGGGGCACCGGCGGCCAGCAGGCCGAGCAGCAGGGACCAGGGCAGCAGGCTCCATCCGTGGATCTGGGCCGCCGGGAACTGAATGCTGGTGATGGGCAGGGTGGCGATCATCGCCTTGGGGTTGAGCAGCTGGATGACGAAGCCGCTGCGCACCCCCAGAGGGCGGGTAGGCGCCTCGTTGGCACCGAGCTCGCCGCTGTCGCTGGCGATCTTGATGGCGAGGTAGGTGATATAGAGGCACCCCACCAGGCTGACATAGATCAGGGTATCTTCCCGCACCAGGCGGGTGCCTGCCCAGCCAAAGAGCAGCAGGAGCACGAACATCGCCAAGCCGACCCCGAGGAAGAAGCCAAGGGAGGCGCGGGTGCGGCCACCCAGGCCTGCATTGAGGCCGATGAGGTTGACGGGGCCAGGGGTATACATGATGCCGATGGCATAGGCGAGAAGTTCAATCATGGGGTGTTCCTTGGGCTCAGCGGATCAGGCTGGCGCTGTATTGGGTGGGGGTCATGCCATAGATGCGCTTGAAGCGACGGTTGAGGTGACTGAGATCGGTGAAACCGTAGCGGTACACCAGATCCTGCGCCGACTCTCCGGCGGCCAGGGCGCGCCGTGCGGCATTGATGCGGCAGTTGATCACGTATTGATGGGGTGTGATGCCAAGCTGTTGGCGAAACAGCCGCAGGAAGTGGTACTTGGAGATGTTGGCCGCCGCGCTGATGTCGGCCAGGGAGATATCCTGCTGGAAGTGGGCGTGGATAAAGTCCCTGGCCTGCAACAGGAGGCGATCGATGCGGCTCACCCGGCCATTGGGCTCAAAACGTCCCGCCTGCTGCATCACCCGGGTGGCGAGGCGATAGAGGGCAAACTCCTGCTCTATGCTGTCGGCCTGGCCGCGCACCGCCTGGGCCAGCTCGAGGATGCAGGCGCTCAGCGCCTCATCGCGCACCAGGGGCTTCAACAACCGATAGGTCCCCATTGCCCGCTCGCCCGCGGCATCGGCAAACAGCGGGGTGAGTTCGTGGGGCGGAATGTAGAGCATGGTGTAGTCGAGGCTGGCGTTGTCACCGGCATGACCGTCGTGGACATCCCCGGGATTGAACTGGATGACGCTGCCTGCCGGGCTGGAGTGGGCTCCGCCGTGGCAGAAGAAGTTCTGCCGCCCGGCCAGAGTGACCCCGAAGGAGTACTCCTCGTGGGCGTGACGGTCGTAGCGAAATTCCGTCATGTTGACCCGCAGTGCAGTCAGGCTCGCCAGGTGCTGACTGTGTGCGAATATGAACTGGTTGTCCTGCGCCATCTTTCCCTCCTGTACCAGACTGCCCCCCTAATCTAGCCCCAAGGGTGTGCCTCTCGCTTGGACAATCTTGCTGTTTGCCGGCCCGCCTGCGCCCCGCACCGAGAAAAACGGTGCAGCCGATGGCTGGCTGCGCCGGCTGGCCCGTCAGCGAAAGCGAAACAGCTCCCGGTGCAGCGGGGTGGCCAGATGGGCATCCAGGGTGTGGGCCATGGGCTCGGGGCCGCAGAACCACACCGGGGTGTGCTGGCGCTCGCCCAGGGCGGCGAGATCCAGTCGGCCGCGCTCGGACTCCAGATGCAGCCGGTAGTCGATCCCGACCCGGCGGCACAGATCGGCCAGCCGACTGTGATAGGGGGCGGCCTCGGCGCTGGGAGCGCATTGCAGCAAGGTGGTGCCGGGGCGTTGTTCACCACGGCGTACCAGGGCCTCCAGCCAGGCGACGAAGGGGGTGATGCCGATACCGGCGCCGACCCAGAGCGCGGGGGCCGGATCCGGCAGGGCGAAGGCGCCATAGGGGCCGGTCACGATCACCGCATTCCCCACCTTGAGGTGGCGGTGCAGCCAGCGGGTGTGATCCCCGAGGGCGCGCACCGCCAGGGTCAGGGTGCGGCAGTCTGCCGAGACATTGACCAGGGTGTAGGGGTGGGGCTCGCCGCGCCCGGCAAAGTCGAAGAAGGCGAACTGCCCCGGGCGATAGCCGTGCAGGGGCGCGGTGAGGCCAATCCGGATCTCCAGGGTGCGCTCGTCCAGAGGAGTGAGGGCGCTGACCGCCCCTTGGCGGCGTGCGTCCCGTCCCACCCGGCCAAACAGGGAGTAGAGCGCCCCCAGAGCACCCAGCCCGCCGCCGATAAGCAGGGTCAGGCCGACCGGGGTCAGGGCGCCGATGCGCGGCAGCAGGCAGAGCCCGTGCAGCCAGCCCATCAGATAGATGACCGGGGCCAGCCGGTGAACCACCTTGAAGCGCTCGTAGCGCACCACCGCCAGCAGGCTTACCACCACCAGCGCCAGCAGCAGATAAAAACTCCATTCCCCCAGGGTATTGCCGAGGCTGTGCCAGAGGGCATCGTTGCCAGCACCAGCACCAGCACCAGCACCAGCACCAGCACCAGCACCAGCACCAGCACCAGCTCCGCGGCGCGCCGGCCGGGTCAGCCAGTCGGCGGCGACAGCCCACTTGGGGGCTTCCACCAGCAGCCAGTGGGCCACCAGGGTGCCGGTGGCCCAGAGGGCGCTGCTGCGGTGCAGGTGCAACATGCGATCCAGCCCGCCGCACCAGGCTTCGAGCCTGGGCAGGCGCAGGGCGAGCAGCAAAGAGAGGGTCATGGCGCCAAGGCCAATCAGGCCGGTCAGGATCAGCAGCTCGTGGCGCCAGGGCCAGACGCTGGCGGGCCACTGGGTGAGGCCAGCGAGCCAGAGCAGGGTGAGGGTCAGGGGCAGGGCCCAGACGAGGGATGCGGGTTTCATGATGTCCTCCTTGTCCATGCCTCCATTGCACGCCTGCTTTGTGGCGAAAGTGTGCCCCCTGACTACCTCTTTTGTAGCAGAGTGTGGCAAAGGGTCGCCGGGTCAGGGCAAGCGGACTGAGGAGGAGGGCGCGGAGCAGAACAGGGGGGCAGGAAAGCGGTTGGCGTCACCCCACAGGCCTGGGTCTGGAGAGGGGTGATGCTGGGGCAGGCGCATGGCTGTCCCAGCAAACAGTCGTGTCAGGATTTTCGTCCCTTGCCGCCCTTGTTGCCCGCGAGGGCCTGCTTTCTGGCCTTCTGCTTCTGGGCGCCCTTGCTGGCGCGGCGCGGCTCGGGGTCGAAGCGGGTGAGATCCGGCTCAAAGCCCGGGAACCACTGCTGGGGCAGGCGGGTATCGAGCACGGCTTCGACTTTTTCCAGCAGGGGGGCGTCTTCCGGGCTGAACAGGGTGATGGCGAGCCCCTTGTTGCCGGCGCGGCCGGTGCGCCCGATGCGATGGACGTAATCCTCGGGCTGATGGGGGAACTCCAGATTGATCACATGGTTGAGATCCGTGATATCGAGGCCGCGGGCCGCCACGTCGGTGGCGACCAGCGCCTGCAAGGTGCCTGCGCGAAACGCCAGCAGCACGTTTTCCCGCGCGCTCTGTGACAGATCCCCGTGGAAGGCCAGCGCATTGATGCCCCCCTTGCCAAGCTGCTGGGCCAGCTTGTCGGCCCCCTGGCGAGTGCGGCTGAAGATCAGCGCCGGCGCCCAGCCCTTCACGGTCAGCATGTGTTGGACCAGCGCCAGCTTGCGATCGCTGTCCACCGCATAGACCCGCTGCTCCACCTCGGCCGCCGTGGTGTTGCGCGGTGCCACTTCCACCAGCGCCGGGTCGCGCAGCAGTACCTTGCAGAGGGCAAAGAGGTTGTCATCGCAGGTGGCCGAGAACAGCAGGGTCTGGCGATCCGCCGGGATTTGCTTCAACAGCGCCTGGATCTCGTCCATAAAGCCCATGTCGAGCATCCTGTCCGCCTCGTCAAACACCAGATGGCGCAGTTCTGCCAGCGTGAGCGTCCCCTGGCGCAGGTGATCGAGCAGGCGGCCCGGGGTGGCGATGAGGATATCCACCCCGGCGTTCAGCGCCTCCACCTGTGCGGCGATGCTCACCCCGCCGTAGACCAGCGTGCTGGTGAGAGTGGTGCCCCTGGCGTAGCGCGTGACGCTCTCATGTACCTGCACCGCCAGCTCGCGGGTCGGCACCAGCACCAGTGCACGGATCGGGCGGGATTCCCCTTGCGGCTGCGCCAGCAACTGCTCCAGCAGCGGCAGCACGAAGGCGGCGGTCTTGCCGGTGCCGGTCTGGGCGCCCGCCATCAGATCCCGCCCCGCGAGGATCAGGGGGATGGCGCTGGCCTGCACCGGGGTGGGGGCGGCGTAGCCAAGCTCGGTCAGGGTTTGCTGCAAGCGGGGGGAGAGGGCCAGTTCGGCGAAAGAGGCAATGGACATAGGGCACCAGTATGGGGTTATCCCGCCCCGTGGCCGGGGCGGAAACAATCAGCGTGGCCGGGATGGTAACAGATAGCAGGGGAGCGGCAGAAGCCGGGGCGCTCAGGGGGCTGAATTGTCACCCGGATCGCGGACAAGGCGGATGGTTTGCCCCTGGTAATAGGCGATATTGCGCTTGCCGTGCTGCTTGACGTGATAGAGCAGGTCGTCGGCCAGTTGCACCGCCTCGGCCACCGTCAGGTAATCGCGAATGCGGGTTACTCCGGCGGAGAAGGTGATGGGGGCGGGCAGCTCGGGGATGCGCAATGGCCGCTCCAGCAGGCGGGCGGCGGAGTGATGCATCATGTTGTCATCGTCCATCCCCTTGAACAGCACGATGAACTCTTCCCCGCCCCAGCGAATGGCGACATCGCCCTTGCGGATATTGGTCTTGAGGTGATTGGCGAAGGCGACGAGCGCCAGGTCACCCACCCCGTGACCATGGGTGTCGTTGACGGACTTGAAGTTGTCGATGTCGAGGATCATCAGGTAGTCGTGCTCCCGCAGCAGCGCCTGATTGAGGATGTCACGGCGTGGCAGCCGGGTCAGGTGGTCGGTCTGGGCCAGGATGCGCAGACGGGTAACCAGGCTGCGCCCCGTCAGCATGATCAGCAGCAGGGCGATGAGATAGAGCTTGAAGGCCGCCCCGTAGAGCACGGACCGGATGAAACCGCCGTAACTGTATGACCACTTGAGGTAGAGATCATTGCCTGCCTGAGTGCGCATCAGCGGCGTGCTCAGGCAGAGGTGGAACGGGCGGCAGGGCTCGACCTCTTCAAAGGAGAGGACGGTCCGGGTCGGATTGAGGCTCTCGAAGGGGTGCAGCACATCCTTGAACGCCCGGTCGACGGCGATGTCGATGCCCTTGAGCTCATAGCGGTAGTCCTTGATGGCGGGCTCGTAATAGACGAAGGGGAAGTAGAGGGTGATGGTATTCAGTCCGGTGAAGGTGTCGGTGTAGATCTCGGATACCCAGGCTTCATCCGTGCTGCAGGGGACATGGGTGGCCGCGAAAAAGGCGCAACCGAAAAAGTGGGTCCAGGGCTCGATGTCATTGAGGTCGGTGTTGACCGGGAGCAGCTGGCTCGGCAGCATCCCCTTGTTGGCGACCATGCCAAGCAGGCGGCGATCGTCATAGAAGGCGTAGAGGTTGAGGACCTCGGGGTTGGAGATGACGTACAGGTAGGCGAGGAGCATCTGGTTGGCCGGGGGCAACACGGGAATGACCGCCAGGCGCTTCAGGGTGGGGAGATCATAGCCATAGGCATAGGCCGTCGCATCCCCGTTCTCGCTGAAGATGGGCATCTTGATGCTGCTGTTGTCGATGAAGGCGGCCAGTTTCTCTGGCGCCAGGATGCGAGCCCGCTGATAGAACACCTCGAACAGGTTGGGCTGCTTGGCGGTGATGAGCGCCATGTCGTGCCTGATGACGAAGTAGGTGTAGTTGCACACCAATCCGAGCCCCATCAGGGCCAGGCAGAGCCAGCCAAGCCGGGTGAGCCATCGACGGGGGAGGAAACGCAGCAGTGAGGCGGCCATGGCGTGAACGCTTCCGTGGTGACAGAGGCCTTTTTTGTAACTGATTTTGCCGGGCATCACCAGATGAAGTTGGTGGGTCGTCACCCGGCATGCGCAAGAATGAGCCAACAATATCAAAAAGATAGACGATGAGGCGTCATTCGATGTCAGGCAGGGGAAAGGGGTGGCGACTGAAACAAGAGGGCATGGCGCCCTCTTGTGTGGACTGTGACGGGCGCCTTAGCGAGCCTGGTATTTCGGCGAGCGGGGGCCATGGAGGATGCCGTTGGGCATGTCGGCACTGAGCAGCCTGACGCTGGTGATACCGGCGATTTCATGACCCTTGTCGGTAAGGGTGTTGGCAATCTGATTGACCACCGCCACCACCAGCATGCCGATGAGGCCGCCCCCCGAATTGCCCTGCTGCTCGGCACTGCTGGCGCTGGCACTGCCTTCCCACAGCAGCTTGCCGGTGCGCAGATCCACCAGGCGGGCACTGGCGGTGACCACTGTCTCGCTGGAGATGACCAGATAGCTGGTGCCGTACTCCTTGATGTCGAGGTAGAGGGCGGTATCGGCTCCGTAGATCTCGTGGAGCTTCTTGATGGGCAGCGCCTGGATGTCGGCGGGCTCGGTCACGCCGTTCTGCCGGAACGTCTCGTTGGTGACCGCTACCGGCAGCACGTAATAGCCGGACTCGGCGAGCGGATAGGTGATCTGGGATTGCAGGCTGGGGCCCGCCTTGATGTCCGGCGAGTGATTCACCGGCGGCAGCACCAGAATGGAGGTCGGTCTGCTCTCCTTGAAGTTGCTGTAGTCGTAACCGGGGCCCTGTGCACAGCCGCCCAGGAGGAGGGCGCCCAGCGTGAGGGCAAGGAGGGTGCGCAGGGTCATTGGGTCTCTCCCTTCTTGTTGGACATCAGGAAGTTCATGAAGGGGGCCGATTCGGGGAAGAGGCGCTTCTCGGTTTCGAACTGCTCGCGAGTCTGGGCATCCTTGCCGAGCTGGGCGTACAGCATGCCGAGGTGAGCGTGAAAGCCCGGTGGCACAGCCTGCCCCTTGGCGCTCGCTTCTTGCTGGTTTTTCTCCAGTGCATCGATCTGCGCTTCGACCCCGGTGTCGTCACCCTGCATGTGCTGGTAAACCACTCCCTGATATTGATCCCAGTTGTAGAGCGTCTGCGGCCCCTGGGCGCAGGCGCTCAGCAGCAGGCCGCTGACCAGCAACAGGGAAGGACGGAACCGCGTCATCTCGTCTCTCCTCATTGGACCGGGCGCCAGGCACCGGTCTCGATGCCGTTCACCAGATTGTTGACGGCCTCGCGGATGGCGAGATCCAGCACCTTGCCGTTCAGGGTGGAGTCGTAGCTGGCGGTGCCGCCGAAGCCGACGATCTCGCGGTTGGAGAGTTCGTACTCCCCGGCACCCTGGGAAGAGAAGACCACTTCCGAGGTGGTGACGTTGACGATGTTCAGGTTGACCTTGGCATAGGCGATCTGTGACTTGCCACGACCCAGGATGCCAAACAGCTGATGATCACCGACTTCCTTGCGACCAAACTCGGTGACGTCGCCGGTGACCACGTAGTCGGCGCCCTTGAGTTGCTGAGCCTGTTGCTTGATCCCGGCTTCGGCCTGGATCTCCGCCATGTTGTCGCGATCCAGCACGCTGAAGCGGCCGGTCTGCTGCAGGTGGGTGAGCAGCACGGTTTTCGCCTGGTTGCCCAGCCGGTCCACGCCGTCGGAGAAGATGCCACGCATGTAGCTGGAACGGTTGTCGAACTTGCCGACGGCGATGGGGCTGCGTGCGCCCTGATAGTGGCTCTGATAGGAGGCAACCTTGGGTACCTCCAGGGTGCGCGACGACTCGCTCGCACAGGCTGTCAGCAAGCCCGCCATCAGGATGACACTGGATGAAACAACAAACTTCTTCATGTAAGGCCCCGTTATCAAAGGAAAAAACAGCGGCGGACTCTAACATGGTTCGTTGCGAAGAAAGTGCCCCGTATGGGGGGCATACCCGCTCAATCCCTGTGCGTTTGACAGGGGGGGGCGGAGGGCTGGGTCTGCTGCAGGGGCTGGAACACCTCCTCCAGGGCTGCCACCAGGGCGCGCATGCGGCCCGTCTTCTGCACATCCGGGTGCAGCACCATCCAGATGTCGATGGGATCGTGCTGGTCAGGCAGCAGGCGCACCAGGGCGGGATCCTCCTCGGCGAGGAAGGTGGAGAGCAGGGCGATGCCGAGCCCCTGCCGGGCGGCGGCCATCAGCACCAGCTGGGCATTGCTCTGCAGGACCACGTTGGGTTCGTGGAGCGGTTCGCCGCACAGACTCAGCCAGTGACGGGCCACCAGCTCTTTGGGAAAGAGCAGCAGGTCGTGCTCTTGCAGTGCCTGACCCGAACGGGGCGTGCCCCGTCTGGCCAGGTAGTCGGGAGAGGCGTAGAGCCCCATCTTGATGGTGGCGAGCCGTTTGACCACGAGATCTCCCTGCTCGGGACGCACGCTGCGAATGGCGAGATCCGCCTCCTGATTGGGGATGTCGCTCACGCTGACGGCGGTCAGCAACTTGAGGCGGATACCGGGGTGGCGCTGGCGCAGCAGGGTGAACGCGGGCAGCACGAAGCCCTGGGCCAGGGTATCCGTGGTGGCGATGCAAAGCTCCCCTTCCAGCTCCCCCAAGCTCGCGGTGCGCATCATGGCCAGGGCCGCCTGCGCCATGGCCTCGGCCTGGGGCAGCAGCGCTTCCCCCAGAGGGCTGGGGCGATAGTGTCTTGGGGTGCGGATAAACAGCTTGGCCCCCAGCTGCTGCTCGAGCAGGGTGATCCGCCGCCCGACGGTGGCCTGATCCACCCCGAGCTCGAGTCCGGCCTGCCGCAGACTGCCCCGCCGTGCCAGGGCCAGGAAGAAGCGGGCATCGTCCCAGTTGATCATGCTTGCTCCTCACTCAAGCAGAACGCCCGATTGGCGCCGCAATATTAGATGCCAGCGGGGATGGCAGCACAAGGGGATAGACCGGGTCCGGTGCGTGCCTGCGGCTCCCCGGCCAAGGGCGCGTGCCACCCCGACGTGATGCAGGATTGAGTCGGCGTGATGCAGAACTGCCGCAGTCCGGAGTGGGCGGGATCGCTATGATGTCGCTCCCGATTGCGGTTTCATTCGTCTGCCACTGGAGTGTCCATGTCTGTCTCAAGCGTCCCGGCTTGCGAGCCAGGTCAGGTTGTCCATCCTCGTCTACGCTGGTTTCTCTCCCTCGCCCTGATGTCGGCCCTGCTCAACAGCAGCGTGCCTACCCCGCTCTATCCCCATTACCAGGCGGCGCTGGCTCTGAGCGATCTCGGCCTCAGCCTCATCTATGGCGGCTATGCGGGGGGCGTGCTCATCGCCTTGTTCGGGGTGGGCAACCTGGCAGGACGAGTGGCGGATCTGCGCACCCTGATCCTGCCTGCCCTGGTGGCGGTCGGGGGCGGGGCCCTACTCTTCTCCCTGGCCGACAGCTTCTGGGCCCTTTTGCTGGCGCGGCTGCTGGCCGGGATTGGCACGGGCAGCCTGACCGGCGCCGCCAATGTGGCGCTGCTGCGTTTTGGCCCCAGGGATGGGGGCAAGCGGGCGGCGCTTAGCGCCACATTGTCTTTCACCGCCGGGCTGGCCCTTGGCCCCGTGTTCAGCGGGCTGGCGCTGCAGCAGGATCTCTACCCGACCACGCTGCCGTTTTTGCTGATCCTGGGGATGGCGGCCTGCGCCATCGGGGGCTGGTGTTGAGCTGGCCCAAAGGGGTGAGGGCGACGGAGGCCGCCCCGAGCGGGCAGGGGGGCGGATCCCTGGGGGAGGGGCTCAGGGCCACGGGGGCCGGGTTCTTCCTCTGCGCTCTGGCGCTCTTCACCGCCTGGGCGGTGGCGGCCAGCTTGCTGGCCATGGGTCCCAAGGTGGTGAGCGAGATGCTGGGCATGACGGATCTGGGGCTGTTCGGCTATCTCGTCGCGGCCTATCTGGTCTTCTCCGGGCTTTGCCAGCTCTGGGCCCGTCGCCTCGATGCCCGCCATACCCTGCAAAGTGGCGTGCTGACCCTGGCGCTGTGCGTGCTGCTCTTTGCCGGGGCCGTTCACGGCCTGCCCAGCTGGCTGGCGGGACTCGGGCTGCTGGTGGCGGGCTATGCCCAGGGGGCCGTGTTCGTGGGCAGTGCAACCCTGATCAATCGCATCGCGCCCCCGGCCAGCCACGCGCGGCTGCTCTCCCTCTTCTATGTGATCGCCTATGTGGCGAACTGGGTACCCGTGTTGCTGGGCTGGGTGAGCGACGGGGCCGGTCTTGGCGTCGCGCTGGATCTGCTCTTCGTCGGCAGCACCCTGACAAGCCTGGGGCTGGCCTGGGCGGTGTCTCGGCGGCGCTTCGAACCCGCTGTGTGACAAGGCATCACCCATCGACCAGGACGACGCTCCCGGCATCCAGGTGGTGCATCCACTCCCGCAGGATCAGCAGGGCGGCGGCGATGCGCTTCTCCCTCGGCAACTGAGCCGATGCCAGGGGATCCCCCTCCACCATGGCGGCAAGCTGGCCGAACAACCGCTCTATGTTTTCCCGGCTCTGCACCCGGTTGCCGAGCACCTCGGCCAGGGGCTCCGGGCTTTGCAGGTGCAGCACGGGGTGGGGCGGGATCCGTGCCGCGAGGGGCATCAGCACATCCTCCACCACCATGATGGCCTGCTCAAGCTCCAGGGGCGTCGGCGGATCCCGGCGAAAGGGCCCCGGGGTCAGAGCATCGAGCCCCAGTGTCAATGCAAATGTCTGGCTGGTGCCATCGGCCGCGGTGAGCGCGACCTGGCTTCGGGTATTGCCCAGGCTCAGCAAAATGGTGTCGTGATGCTCTCTGGTCATCTGGTGTGCTCCCGGCGTTGGATGCCCCATGGATACACCCGCACGGGGCGGATTGGCGAGTCATTTCGCCCCCCATTCGGGCATCAGGGGTTGCATAGATTCCCATGAGTGGCAATCTGGACGTCCAAACGTCTTTAAAGGAGCCCTGACATGGATATTCGTATCGTCCCCCGCGCCCTCGTGCTCGCCCTCTCTCTGGTGGGGGCTAGTGCCCTTGCCAACGAGGCCCTGGTGTTCCAGACCGACTTCGGTCTCAAGGATGGCGCCGTCTCGGCCATGAAGGGGGTCGCCTTCGGGGTGGACCGCACCCTGCCGCTCCATGACCTGACCCACGAGATCCCGGCCTACAACATCTGGGAAGCCTCCTACCGCCTCTATCAGACCCTGCAATACTGGCCCGCGGGCACCGTCTTCGTCAGCGTGGTGGACCCCGGTGTCGGCACCGAACGCAAGTCGGTGGTACTCAAGACCAGGAGCGGCCACTACATCGTCAGCCCGGACAACGGCACCCTGACCCTGGTGGCGGAGCACTTCGGCATCGAGGCGGTGCGCCAGATAGACGAGAAGACCAACCGCCTCAAGGGCTCCGAGAAGTCCTACACCTTCCACGGCCGCGACGTCTACGCCTACACCGGCGCGCGCCTCGCCTCCGGTGCCATCAGCTTCGAGCAGGTGGGGCCCCTGCTGCCCGCCGAGGTGGTGACCATCCCCTATCAGCCCGCGGTGGCCGAGCAAGACGGTACCCTCAAGGGCACCATTCCGATCCTGGACGTGCAGTACGGCAACGTCTGGACCAATATCGACGACAGCCTGCTGACCAAGGCGGGTATCCACAAGGGGGACAACGCCTGCATCAGGATCAGCGAAGGGGATGCGCTGAAATACGAGGGCAAGGCTCCCTACGTCAGCAGCTTTGGCGATGTGCCGGAGGGCCAGCCCCTGGTCTACCTCAACAGCCTGTTGCAGGTGTCGGTGGCGCTTAACATGGACAGCTTCGCCGCCAAACATCAGGTGCAATCCGGCGCCAACTGGCATATCAGCCTGAAGAAGTGCGGCTAGAGGCTGCCAGCTGTCAGCGGGTGCTTCCGGTACAAACGGGCATAGCAGTCTGAAGAAGTGCGGATAGGGTTCAACCCTTCTGTCGGCGACATGTCTTTCGGGGCGGTGGGACTCCTGTCCACCGCCCCTTCTCTTTGGCGGTGGCGTCTTGCCGGGCCAGCCAGTTATCTCATCATTTGTCATCCTCGTTTAATAAAGCGCTGCCATGCTGTGGCCGGACGCCGTGATGACGCAATGATTGCGCCGAGATAACAAGGAAAAGCCGATGAGCCGTTTTGACGAGAGAGACAGTGCCAACCACCCCCGCGATCAGGAGCCGGCGTTCAACCGCCTCATCGAGGCGGTCCTGAGCCGCCGTGGCTTCCTCAAAGGGGTGGGCGCCGCCAGCATGGTGGCCTTCTTCGCCGCGAGCCCCGTGGCCCAGGCCGTGGCCGCCGCCACCCGGCCGCTGCTTGGCTTCCAGGCCGTGCCCGCCTCGGTGGCCGACACCATAGTGGTGCCGACCGGCTACAAGGCCGAGGTGCTGATCGCCTGGGGAGATGCCCTCTTCCCCGATGCCCCCGCCTTTGCCCAGGGCAATGACGCCAAGGCCCAGGCACGCCAGTTTGGCGACAACAACGACGGCATGAGCTTCTTCTCCCTGGGCCCGGATCGCGCCCTGCTCGCCGTCAACAACGAATACACCAACTACGAATACCTGTTTGAAGATGGTGGCAAGACCCTCAGTGCAGAGGCTGTCGCCAAGGCCCAGGCGGCCCACGGGGTTTCCCTGGTGGAGCTGGTGCGCATCGATGGCAAGTGGCAGGCCAACCCCAGGGGGGCCCTCAACCGCCGTATCACCGCCACGACCCCCATGACATTGAGCGGCCCGGCGGCGGGCCATGCCCTGCTCAAGACCCAGGCCGATCCCGAGGGGCGCACCGCCCTTGGCACCTTCAACAACTGCGCCAATGGCCAGACCCCCTGGGGGACCTACCTCACCTGCGAGGAGAACTTCAACGGCTACTTCGGCAGCGAGGGCAAGCCGGTGCTGGACCAGCGCGCCGCCCGCTACGGCCTGGCCGCCGAGGATGCAGGCTTTGGCTGGCACAAATTTGACGAGCGGTTCGATCTCGCGAAGCATCCCCAGGAGCCGCACCGCTTCGGCTGGGTGGTGGAAATCGATCCCCGCGATCCCGCCTCCACCCCGAAGAAGCGTACCGCCCTTGGCCGCTTCAAGCATGAGAATGCGGCCTTCACCGTCAACCAGGATGGCCGCGCCGTGGTCTACCTCGGCGATGACGAGCGGGGGGAGCACATCTACCGCTTCGTCTCGAAGAACAAGGTGGCGCCGGGCAATGACCCCGCCAACCGGGATCTGCTGGACGAGGGCACCCTCTATGTGGCCCGCTTCGAGGCGAGGGAGGGGGAGCTCAAGGGCACCGGCCAGTGGCTGCCCCTGGTACACGGCGAGCATGGTCTGACCCGGGAGAACGGCTTCGCCGATCAGGGGGAGGTGCTCATCTTCGCCCGGGAAGCGGCGACCCGGCTCGGTGCCACCACCATGGACAGGCCCGAGTGGGTGGCCGTGCATCCCCACAGGGCCGAGGTCTACTGCACCCTGACCAACAACAAGAACCGCGGCCTCAAGGAGAACCAACCTCTCGATGGCGCCAACCCCAGGGCCGAGAACCCCTATGGCCAGATCATCCGCTGGCGCCCGATGGGGGACGCTCACGGGAGCGACAGCTTCGAGTGGGATCTCTTCCTGCTGGCGGGCAACCCTGGCGTGCACAAGGAGGGGCTGATGGCGGGCAGTGCCAACATCCATCCGGACAACATGTTCAACAGCCCGGACGGCATCGGCTTCGACGAGGCGGGGCGGCTCTGGATCCAGACCGACGGCGACTACTCCAACGAGAAGCAGTTTGCCGGCATGGGCAACAACCAGATGCTGTGCGCCGATCCCGCGAGCGGCGAGGTGCGCCGCTTCCTGACCGGCCCTGTGGCCTGCGAAATAACGGGCCTCACCTTCACGCCTGACTGGCGCACTCTGTTCGTCGGGGTGCAGCACCCGGGTGAGGAGGGGGCGCCCTCCCATTTCCCGGACGGCGGCACCGCCATTCCCCGCTCCGCTGTGTTGCGGATCACCCGGGACGATGGCGGCATCATCGGCGCCTGATGGCCCGGGGTAACCGACTGGCCCGTGATGACAAAAGCCGCCTTCGGGCGGCTTTTTTTGTGGGTGTGGCGGGCGGGAGACAAAAAAAGACCGGGTACGGGACCCGGTCAAAGAACCCGCGCATTCAGGGAAGAAGTGCGGGCGTTCAGGCTTGGTGGCGGGGCCGGGCATCGGCCCCCGATCCGGTGTCGGGGTGAGTGGCGTCACCCCGGCGTCAATGCGGGCTATTCGCGCTCCAGTGCGTGGATGGGATCCAGCCTGGCGGCCCGGCGGGCCGGGGCGAAGCCGAATATTACCCCGATCAGGCTGGCGCAAAGGCAGGCCACCCCCATGGCGGCAAGGGAGTAGCTCATCCGGACGCCGCTGCTGAAGTGGTCGAACAGTTGGCCCAGCACCAGGGAGAGGGCGATGCCGAGCACGCCCCCCAGCAGGCAGATCAGCACGGCTTCAATGAGGAACTGCTGCTGGATATCCCGGGTCCGGGCGCCGACCGCCATCCGCACCCCTATCTCCCGGGTGCGCTCGGTGACCGAGACCAGCATGATGTTCATCACCCCTATGCCCCCGACGATCAGGGAAATGAGGGCGATGAGAGCGATCAGCGTGGTCAGGGTGGCGCTGGTCTGGCTGATGGTCTGGCGGATGCTGTCGGTGTTGAGCAGGAAGAAGTCCTGGCTGCCGTGGCGCAGGGTGAGCAGGCGGCTGATGCCATCCTGGGCGGCGTCCAGGCTCACCTCGTCCCGCACCCGCACACTGATGCTGCGCAGATGGCTCTGCCCCAGCAGGCGGCTCATGGCGGTGGTATGAGGGATCCAGACGTTGAGGGTCTCGTCGCTGCCAAAGCCGCTCTGGTTCTTGATGGCGACCCCGATCACCCGGCAGGGCAGATCCCCCAGCAGGATCACCTGGCCCAGGGGGGACTGGGTCGGGGCGAACAGCTTGTCCCGGGTGTGCTCGTCGATCACCACCTCCTGGGCCAGGCTCTCCTCGCTCTGGCGATCAAAGCCCATGCCCTGGGCCAGGCGATAGCCCCTGACCTGGAAGAACTGGGCGCCGACGCCGTTGATGGTGCCGGAGACGGCGGTGCTGCCAAGGCGCAGGGTGGCGCTGGTGCTGAGGCTGGGGGTGACGCTGTGCACGTAGTCCAGCCGGGCGATGGCCTCGGCGTCCCCGATCCGCAACGTCTGTATGGTAGCGGAGCGCATGTCCCCGAAGCCGCGGCCGGGGAACACCTCCAGGGTGCTGGTGCCCATGGCGTTGATGTTCTCCAGCACCCGCTCCCGGGAGCCCTGGCCGAGGGCCACCACGGTCACCACCGAGGCGATACCTATGATGATGCCGAGCATGGTGAGAAAGGTGCGCAGACGCTGGGCAACCATGGCCTTGAGGGCCATCTGCAGGGCATTCCCGAGCCCCGCCATCCGCGGGGTCTTCCCCCTGGCGGACGTCTTGGTGGCGGCCTGGGTCGCCTGGGGAAGGGCCTGTGGCTCGCGCGTGCGGCGATCGGCGATCACCCGGCCATCTTTCAGTTCGATGATCCGCTCGGCGTGGCGGGCGATGTCCATGTCGTGGGTGACGATCACCAGGGTGTGGCCCTGGCGATGCAGAGCTTGAAGGCTCGCCATCACCTCGGCGCCGCTCTGGCTGTCGAGGGCCCCGGTCGGCTCGTCGGCCAGGATCACCTCGCCGCCGTTGATGAGGGCCCGGGCGATGCTGACCCGCTGCTGCTGGCCGCCGGAGAGCTGGCTTGGCTTGTGTTCGAGCCGGCTGGCGAGGCCGAAGCGGGTCAGCAGGGCCTCGGCCCGCTGGCGTCGCTCGGCCGGATCCAGACCGGCGTAGAGGGCGGGCACTTCCACATTGGTGCGGGCATCGAGATCCGCCAGCAGGTGATAACGCTGGAAAATGAAGCCGAAGTGCTCCCGGCGCAGGGCGGCGAGCTCGTCCCGGCTGAGGGTGGCAGTGTCGCGCCCGGCCACCAGATAGGCCCCCTCGCTCGGCTGATCCAGGCAGCCCAGCAGGTTCATCAGGGTGGATTTGCCGGAGCCCGAAGCGCCGACGATGGCCACCATCTCTCCACGGGCGATCGCCAGATCGATGCCATCGAGCACGGTGACGGTGCGCTCACCCTCTTTGAAGTGGCGGCGGATGCCCCGCAGTTGCAACAAGGCGCCCATGGTCACATCCCCATGGGGGGCGGCATGCCCCCGGCGGCGTTGCTCTGGCCTGCGCTCACTTCGCTGACGATGACCCGCTCACCGGCGCTCAGGCCCGACAGGATCTGGGCATCCACCTTGTTGTTCAGGCCGACCTTGACCCGGCGCAGGCTGATCCGGCCTCCGTCGTCGATCACCCTGACCTGATCCCCCTGCAGGGCGATGGCCGGGATCACCAGCGCATCTTTGAGCCGGGCGACCACCAGATAGACCTGGGCCGTCATGCTGATCCTGAGCTGACCGTCCTGGTTGGGCACCTCGAACAGGCCGTGATAATAGATGGCGCTGCTGTCGCTGCTGCTGGTGGTGGTGTCGTCGTCATTGATGGTGTCGGGGGCGGGCTCGATGGCCCGCAGGGATCCCTCGAAGCGGCGCTGGCTGTTGCCAAGAATGGTGAAATAGACCGGCATGCCGACCCGGACGTTGATGACGTCGGCCTCGGAGATCCTGGCCTCCACCGTCATGGTGTCGAGCTGGGCAATCTTGAGCAGGGTAGGGGTGCTCTGGCTGGCGTTGAGGGTCTGCCCCTCCTCCACCGGCATGGCCACCACGGTACCGGAGAGGGGGGCCAGGATCCGGGTATACCCCAGGTTGACCCGGGCTGTGTCCACCGCGATCTCGGCCTGCACCCGCTGGGCGTTGAGGGCCCGGATATCGGCCAGGGTCTCGTCCAGGGTCGCCTTGGCGCTGTCATGGTCGGCCGTGCTGCCAAGGCCTCTTGCGACGATCTGCTGCTGGCGCTGGTATGCGAGGCGAGCATTGCGAAGGGTGGCCTCTTTGGAATCCAGCTGGGCCTGGAGGTTGTCGCGCTGGGCCAGGGCATCCTTGAGGGCGTTCTGCTGGGGCAGATCGTCTATCTCGACCAGCAGCTCCCCCTGTTTGACCTCCTGCCCCAGAGTCACGTGCAGTTTCTTGATCTGGCCCGACACCTGGGCGCCCACGCTCACCTGCTTGCGCGCCTTCAGGGTGCCGTCCGCCATGATGAGCTGCTCCAGATCCCGGGTCTTTGCGCTGGCGGTGATGTAGTCGCTGGCGGGTGCCTTGGCCTGGGGGCGCCAGGCCAGCAACAGGGCGAGGGCGCACAGGGGCAGCAGCCAGAAGAGACGAGGGGAGAACGTGGGCATGACAACCTGTATCCTGAATGACGATCACGGCGGCACTCTACCCCAGAGCCGGGTTAAGGCTCTTTGCGCCAAGCGTAAGGGTTTCGTAAAAATGGCTGCCAAGTGCGTGGCAAGCGGCGAAAATGGCCGCCGACAAGGGAGACCGCATATGAAGATCCTGCTGGTGGATGACGATGCCGAACTGGGCGCCATGTTGAGTGAATACCTGGGGGGAGAGGGGTTTGATACCACCCAGGTGCTGACCGGAGGGGAAGGTGTTCACCATGCCCTCTCCGGCCGTTACAGCGCCCTGCTGCTGGATGTGATGCTGCCCGACTTGAGCGGCACCGAGGTGCTGCGCCAGGTGCGCCAGCGCAGCCGCCTGCCGATCATCATGCTGACCGCCAAGGGGGACAACGTGGATCGAGTGGTGGGACTGGAGATGGGGGCCGATGACTATGTGCCCAAACCCTGCTACCCCAGGGAGCTGGTGGCCCGGCTGCGGGCCGTTCTGCGGCGGGTCAACGAGGGGGGGAGCGCAACCCCCTCGCCGGATGCCCTCATCCTGGGGGATCTGACGGTCACCCCGGCCAACCGGGTCTGTCTCTGGCAGGGGGAGCCGCTGGAGCTGACCGCCACCGAGTTCAACATGCTGGTGTTGCTGGTGCGAGCACCGGAGCAGGTGGTCACCAAGGACACCCTCTCCCTGCAAGGGGTAGGGCGCCCGAGGGAGGCCTATGATCGCAGCGTCGATGTGCACATCTGCAACCTGAGGCAGAAACTGCAGCAAAAAGCGGGGGAGGCCGTCACCATAGAGACGGTGCGCAGCATAGGGTACAAGATACGGTGATCCTCAAGGGACGTTTGTTCTGGAAGATTCTGCTGGGGTTTTGGCTGGCCATCGTGCTGGTCAGCCAACTGCTCTGGCTCGGTTTTCGTGCCGAGCGTGACCCCCCGGAAGAGCACCTGGCCCAGCAGTTGGCGAGCCAGCATCTGGAGATGGCGGCAGCCGTGCTGGCAAAGGGGGGAATCGAGGCTGCGACGGCATTGAGCCAGGCCATGTCGCCGCCGTTGCTGCAGATAACACTCCTCGATGTCTCCGATGCGCCTCCCCGGCCAGCGCCCCGGGCATCCAGGTTGACAGCCTCCGGGGAACCTGGCCCGGGCAGCGTGCTGACACGCACCGTGATTGCCAGCGACGGGCAGACCTATCTGCTGCAGACCAGAGCGGACCCGCGCGTCCTCCCCGGCGGGCCGGCCCCCGGCCCCCTCTCCTGGCTCAACATTCCTCCGCCCATGCTCTGGATTGGCGGCCTGGGGGGACTCTTGTTCAGCATTCTGTTCGCCTGGCACCTGACCCGGCCCATGAACGCCCTGCGGCGCAGCTTCGATCGGGTAGCCAGGGGGGATCTGGGGGTCAGACTCTGGCCCGCTCTGCGCTGGCGCCGGGACGAGCTGACGGAGGTGGCGAAGGAGTTCGATCTCATGGTGGAGCGGTTGCAGCAGTTGGTCGAGGGGCGCGAGCAACTGCTTCACGACGTCTCCCACGAACTGCGATCCCCCCTGGCCCGCATCCAGATGGCCATCGGCCTGGCGGAGCAGCGCCCAGAGAAGGCGAGCGACGCCCTGGCGCGGATCCGGCTCGAGACGGAGCGGATGGACAGGATGATAGGGGAGCTGCTGACCCTCTCCCGTGCCGAGCAGGGCCACGGGCTTGAGCAGAGCCACTACGACCTGCTGGCGCTGGTGGAGACGGTTGTCCAGGATGCCAGGTTCGAAGCCCAGCAATCCGGAGTCGAGATAGGGCTCGAGGCGGCGCTGGGGGAGGGTTGTCTCCTGCTGGGGCATGCCGAGCTGGTGCGCCGCGCCGTGGAGAACGTGGTGCGCAACGCCCTGCGTTTCTCGCAGTCGGGCCAGATGGTGAATGTTCGCGTGCTGCGCCTGGGCCAGGAGGTGCAGCTCTCCATCGCCGATCGGGGGCCCGGGGTGGAGGAGGGGAAGCTGGCGGGGATCTTCGACCCCTTCGTACGCATCGGCTCACCCCGCATGGGCAAGGGCTACGGGCTCGGGCTCGCCATCGCCCGCAAGGCGGTGATTCTACAGGGCGGTACCATCCAGGCGCGCAATCGCGCACAGGGGGGGCTGAGAGTGACCATGACGCTGCCCCTGTATGACCCGTCCTGAGGTACGCGGCTCAGACCTGAGTGGGGTAAAACCCCGGTAATGAAAGAGGGGGCCAAGGCCCCCTGCTCGTATCTGTTCCACCGTGCGATTCAGCGCAGCGCCGCTGGCGGCGGCACCTCGGTGTAGCGCCCGTCTATTTCTCGCAGGTAGTAGTGACCCTCCCTGACGTAATAGCGGCGGCCATCCAGATCCAGGGGGATGAGCCCTGTCTCTGCCACCACCAGGACCTGAGGAGGTGGGGAGACCACCACATAGTGGTTCTCCTGCCGACGGTAGAAGATGCCGTCGAGCACATAGTAGGTGAGCCCGGCCAGCAGCAAGGTTTCCACCCCTCCCGGCAGCCGGTCGACGCGGTGGCCGAAGCCGGGACCAGCCCCATGGCCGTACTGCGGGGCAGGGCTCTCCCATCCGCCCGGTCTGCTCATGTTCCCCGGACCCGCCATGGCGGGCAGGGCGATGGCCATGGCAAGCAGCCAGAGTGAAGGGCGGTGCAGACTCATCTCACTGCCCCTTGAGCGGTGCACCGGCGGGCTGGGGTTTGAGTGGCTGGGGCGGCAGTTCGCGCACGCTGACCGTGACCTCATAGCGGGTATCCGGCTTGGCGGCATCAATGTTTTTGGACAGCGCCTGGACCAGGACCTGGGGATCCGCACCCTGCTTGCTGGCGTGATAGAGCACTGAGGGGGGCGGTGTCATGGGGCCTCCCTGGCGGGCGCCCATCGGGGGCGGCATCTCGCCGGCATGAAGGAGCGTGGTGCCCAGCAGAAGGGCAAGGGCGACAGGATAGCGTGACATGATGATGACTCCATTGATGGGAACGCCCCCATCAAACGCGACGCGTGCGCCCGGCTCAACCACCTTTACACCCTCTTTTCGCCCTCTTTACAGTTGTGACAACGGGCGCCGTGGCGCCCGTTGTGTGTCGTGAACCGCTCGCCGGATCAAAACTCGTTGGAGAGCGCCTTGTAACCCCTGACCAGGTCGATATTGGTGTGAGCCACATCCTCGGAGAACTCGGTGGCGTCCACGGTGACGCGCGGGATCTGCGCCAGATCGCTCTGCTGGTTGATGCGGGTGGTGGAGGGGACATAGAAGCCGGGGGGAATATCGCAGCCATCGACCACGGAGTTGTGGCGCACCACGGACCCTTCGCCGATGTGGCAGTTGAACAACACGCTGTTGAAGCCGATGAAGACCCGGTTACCCACTTCGCAGGGGCCGTGGACGATGCTGCGGTGGGCGATGGAGCTGAACTCGCCGATGGTGACGGCAGCGCCGGATTTGGAGTGGATGACGACGCCATCCTGAATGTTGGAGTTGGCGCCGATGACGATGGGTTCCATGTCACCACTCTCGTCCACTTCGTCTGCGCGGATCACGGCATAGGGGCCGACAAACACGTTCTCCTTGATGATCACCTTGCCACAGATGATGGCGGTCTTGTCGATATAGGCGGATTCGTCGATAACGGGCAGGTGACCTGAGGGATTCTTGCGGATCATGTTACGTCCTGTTGCTGATGAAATCGGGGAAACGTGGCGCGTCATGAAGGCCCGCCGGAGAGCCAGCTTACGCCTCTGATCCGGCAGGGGAAACCTTTTACTGGTCTGACCCACAGTGAGTAAGGCCATTTTGAGCGATTGTTCTTTGACTCCCTGTTATGGGAGCATGAGGGCGCAAAATGGGGCGCCACCGGGTGCAAAGAGATGAGGGGGAACGAGAGATGAAGCAGGTCATGGTATGGCTGGTGGGGTCGCTGTTGTGGATCTCCGCCGCCCAGGGCAAGGGCCATGCGGGGGAGTTTGACTATTACGCCATGGCACTCTCCTGGTCGCCCGAGCATTGCGCCATCAAGCCAGGGGATCGGGAGCAGTGCGCCCGCAAGCTGGGGTTCGTGCTGCATGGGCTCTGGCCCCAGTATCAGCGCGGCTACCCCGCCAGCTGCACCCGCGAGCGGTTGGATGCGGATATGGAGCAGCAGTTTGCCGGGCTCTACCCCAGCCGCTTCCTCTATCGCCATGAATGGGAGAAGCACGGCACCTGTTCCGGGCTGAGCCAGGAGGCATTTCACCAATTGGCCAGCGATCTGCGCCAGAAGGTGAAGATCCCGGCCGCCTATCAATCGCCGGAAGAGCCGCTGCGCAAAAACAGCTTCCAGCTCAAGGCCGATCTGTCGAGCGCCAACGAGTGGCTGGCCCCCGATAACATCACGGTGGCCTGCGCTGATGGGGGCCGCTTCCTGCGGGAGATCTACATCTGCATCAACAAGCAGGGGACGGATGCTGTTCCCTGCTCCGACGAGATGCAGAAGCGGGAGCGCCGCTCCTGTGGCCAGCCGGACTTCCTGCTGCGCAGCGTGCGTTGACACTTCACGTTCGGGCCCTTCGCGGGCCCGATGTGCCATGAACCTCAAGGAGCCTGATGGATGAAAGCGAAGACAGGATGTCTGGCCGGGAACTGGACAGGCGATATGGCCAGACGACGTGTCAGCACGTCAGGTGCGCTATGCCGACTCAACCCGCCTCTGGCGCACAGGCAGACTCACCATCAGAAACAGGAAACCATCATATGACGCTCTTTGCTGAACTGGGGATGCGCTATCCCGTCATTCAGGCCCCCATGGCGGGCGTGCAGGACAGCGCCCTGGCGATGGCGGCGACCAGTGCGGGGGCACTGGGCTCCCTGCCTGCCGCCATGCTGAGTGGTGCCGATCTGCGCAAGGAGCTGAGTCGCCTCGCCGCCAGCGGGCCGGGCCCATACAACATCAACTTCTTTTGCCATCGGCAGCAGGAGCCGGAACCAGCAGCGGAGCAGCGCTGGCGCCAGGTACTGTTACCCTATTACGCCGAGTTCGGGGTGGATGCCGCTGCGCCGTCGCGAGCCCCCTCTCGGGCCCCCTTCAATGACGAGCATGCGGCCCTGCTTGCAGAGTTCAGACCTGCCGTGGTCAGTTTCCACTTCGGCTTGCCCGAGCCCGAATTGCTTGCCCAGGTAAAAGCCACAGGCGCAAAAGTGTTTGCCAGCGCCACCACGGTGGCAGAAGCGCAGTGGCTTGCTGACCACGGAGCCGATGCCGTCATCGCCCAGGGGATGGAGGCGGGTGGCCATCGCGGTCACTTCCTGAGTGAGGATCTCAGCTTGCAGCAGGGCACCTTTACCCTTCTGCCACAGGTAGTGGCAGCAGTAGCGATCCCGGTTATCGCTGCAGGAGGCATAGTCGATGGAAAGGGCATCAGAGCCGCCCTTGCTCTGGGAGCGAGCGCAGTCCAGGTGGGAACGGCGTTCCTCTGCTGCCACGAGGCGACGACCTCACCCCTGCACCGTGCGGCGCTGCTGGGGAGGCATGGCCAACACACCGCACTGACCAATCTGTTCAGCGGCCGTCCGGCGCGGGGCATAGTCAACCGCTTGATGCGGGAACTCGGCCCCCTTTCGGTGCTGCCGCCAGACTTCCCGTATGCCAGCGGCGCATTGGCTCCGTTGCGTGCCGCAGCCGAAAAGGCGGGTGACAGCGGTTTCTCGCCACTCTGGGTCGGGCAGAATATATCGGGTTGCCGCTCCATGGCGGCAGCCGAGCTGATCGCTGCCTGGGTTGCTGAGGCAGGACTGGTTTGAGCGTCACTTTGCGATTCTCTTCCTTTATATATGGATTGATATGGTCAGCAACCCTTCGAACAGGAGACGGGCAGAGAGGAACGGGAGGTAATAGGGTGCAGAATGAGCCCTTTCTGGGCTTACCCTGTGGGTAAGTCTGTATAAAAACTGTGTTTTGATATGAATAACTAAGGATTGGCATTTTTTTGCAATTTTATTGCGATGAGAGCTTGCCAATGTGATCTATGTCTCTATAATGCGCCTCCATCGACAGGGCAAGCGGCAACGCAAAGCCTGAGTCGATAGCCTCGGAAAGCCTTTGAAAATAAGGCTTGACTCGAGAAGGCGGTTGAGTAGAATGCCACTCCCGCAGCAGCCAAAAGCTGCGTCGCTCTTTAACAATTTGAATCAAGCAATCTGTGTGGGCACTCACAGCATCGAGCATCAAAAA
>NZ_JBFOCN010000041.1:0-47325 GCF_040907815.1 Aeromonas sp. s6 | reverse complement strand
AAGGCGACTGCGTAATGAATTTCTGGACTTGAGAGGTGCTTACAGCAAACCCGTACTCTGGTCACGCTCTTACTTTGCGGGCTCTTGCGGCGGAGCACCGTTGGAGGTGATCAAGCAATACATTCAAAACCAGCGGGGCTGACGCCCCGGCGAAATTCCCCTCCCACCTACGTCGGAGGGAGTCCCCTTTCGCATTTAAGATGGTGTTCATGGCATGTCCTGCATGGGGAAAACAAGTGGCATTGCTGGGCGCAGGCCTGGCCTGCGCCTTCACTACCCTCCTTGGCAGCACATCTCGTCCCTGTCGGAGCGCACAAGGGCGGGCCCGGAGGTGTCGGCGTCAACCAGACCGTCCGACAACACGGAGAGCCATAGCGACCGGCACGGTCACAACTTTACGTATTTTTCAAAAAAGTGAGGGAAAGGAGACGGGGCCTGTCGGCGACAGGCCCCGGGAGCACTACCCTTTCAGACCACCGAGGAATTCGGCGCGGGTGTCGGGCTGGGTCTTGAAGACGCCGCCCAGGGAGGTGGTGGTGGTGTAGGAGGTGGAGTCCATCACGCCACGGGCCTTCACGCAGAAGTGGGTCGCCTTGATGCTGATGGCCACGTCCCTGGTGCCAAGCAGGGTCTGCAACGCCAGCAGGATCTGCTGGGTCAGCCGCTCCTGTACCTGGGGACGGCGGGCGAAGAACTGCACGATGCGGTTGATCTTCGACAGGCCAATCACCTTGCCGCGGGGAATGTAGGCCACGTGGGCAAAGCCGTCTATGGTGACGAAGTGGTGCTCGCAGGTGCTGGTGAGGCTGATGTCCCGCACCATGATCATCTCGTCCACCTTCATCTTGTTCTCGATCACCGTCACCTTGGGGAAGGTGGCATAGTCGAGGCCGGAGAAGATCTCGTTCACGTACATCTTGGCAATGCGGTGCGGGGTCTCGGCCAGACTGTCGTCGGCCAGATCCAGTCCCAGCGTCTCCATGATGGCGCGCATATGACCTTCGATTTTTTCCTTTTTCTGCTGGCCGCTCAATTCATTGGCCACCAGAGGTGTCTCAAGGCCCTCGGCCTCGAGCGCCGCCCTGACCAACAGGGCTTCCTGGCTTAAGCTCGTCATCGTGTTTCTCTCCCACGCTCAGGGACTGTGCTGGCCTGCGGCATGGTGCCGCGGCGCAATCTTACAGGGCGATTATTGTCATAATTCTGTCTAACTCAAGCCCGGTGCCCGACTTTATGCCAAACCACCCCGTTTTGTCCGCACCGGCCTGCCCATTCGGGGGCAAGGCGCACGGCCGTGCCGCCTCTTCCCCACCTGCCATCCCGCGCAAGCCTCGCCCTGGTTACCCATCAGGAGGTAATTTAACGGGATAGCGCCCCAGAATCCGATCACACCGGGGCATCTGCCCCCC
The DNA here is from genome assembly GCF_040907815.1 of Aeromonas sp. s6. NCBI lineage: Bacteria > Pseudomonadati > Pseudomonadota > Gammaproteobacteria > Aeromonadales > Aeromonadaceae > Aeromonas > Aeromonas sp. s6. The sequence goes on along the minus strand of NZ_JBFOCN010000041.1, from coordinate 45,916 downwards.
ATTACCGCACCTTCGGCCTGCCCATCGGAGCGGATTTTTGGGATAATCCGCCCCCTACACACCAGAGAGGTCATGATGATGGGATTCGATACCGGTGCACTCCTCCCCTTGGACAAGGCCCTGCAAGGGATGCTGGAACAACTCACCTGCTGTTGCGAGACGGAGCGGTTGCCCCTGCCCCAGGCGCTGGATCGGATCCTGGCCGAGGAGATAAGCTCCCCTCTGTTCGTCCCCCCCTTCGACAACGCCGCCATGGACGGCTATGCCGTGCGCCTGGCGGATCTCGCCGCCGGGGTGCCGCTCCCCGTGGCGGGCAAGGCCTTTGCGGGCCAGCCCTATGAGGGGGAGTGGCCCGCCGTCCACTGCATCCGCATCATGACCGGGGCCCCTGTGCCCCCGGGTGCTGACGCAGTGGTGATGCAGGAAGAAACGCAAGCCGGCGACAACGGGATCACTTTCCTGACCCGCCCCGTTGCCGGCCAGAACATCCGTCGCCGCGGCGAGGACCTGGCGCAGGGTGACAGGGTGCTCGAAAGCGGCCTTCGCCTGAGCCCCAGAGAGCTGCCGCTGCTCGCCTCCCTTGGCATCGCGAACGTCACGGTGCGCCGTCCCCTCAAGGTCGCCATCTTCAGCACAGGGGACGAGCTCAAGCCTCTGGGCACCCCGCTCCAGCACGGGGACATCTACGACTCCAACCGCTACGGGGTCAAGGCGATGCTGAGCCGCATGGGCTGTGAGTGCCTGGACCTTGGCATCATTCCCGATGATCCGGAGGCCCTGCGCGCCGCCTTCTTGCAGGCCGACCGCGAGGCCGATACCCTGATCACCACCGGGGGCGTCTCGGTGGGAGAAGCGGACTTCACCAAGCAACTGCTCGAAGAGCTCGGGGAAATTGGCTTCTGGAAGCTCGCCATCAAGCCGGGCAAACCCTTCGCCTTTGGCCGGTTGCCAAACGCCTGGTTCTTCGGTCTGCCGGGCAACCCGGTCTCCGCCATGGTCACCTTCGATCAGCTGGTGCAACCGGCCCTGGCCAGACTGGCCGGTCAGCAGTTTGCACGCCCGCACCCCCTCCAGGCCCTGGCGACAGAGCCGCTCAAGAAGAGCCCGGGGCGCCTGGACTTTCAGCGCGGCATCCTGAGCGTGGGCCCGAATGGCCTCGAGGTACGCAGCACCGGCTCCCAGGACTCCGGGGTGTTCAGCTCCCTGTCCCGGGCCAACTGCTACATCGTGCTCGAACAGGAGCGCGGCAAGGTAGCCGCCGGTGAGACGGTCACCGTCGAGCCCTTCTCGGGGCTGCTGCTGTGAGTGAGATCCTGAGCGACGCCGAGCTCCTTCGCTACAACCGCCAGATCGTGCTCAAATCCTTCGACTTCGAGGGACAGGAGGCGCTCAAGCAATCCCGCGTGCTGGTCATCGGCGCCGGGGGCCTCGGCTGCGCCGCCAGCCAGTATCTGGCGGTGGCCGGGGTCGGCCACCTCACTCTGGTGGATTTCGATCGGGTGGAGCTCTCCAATTTGCAGCGCCAGGTGCTTCACAGCGACGCGCGCATCGGCCAGCTCAAGGTGGAGTCCGCGGCGACGTCCCTGCGCGCCCTCACCCCCTGGCTCGAGGTGGAGACCCACGCCGCCCTCGCCGACGAGGCGCTGCTCGATGCCCTGCTGCCAGGCCATCAGCTGGTGCTCGACTGCACCGACAACGTCGCCATCCGCAACCTCCTCAACCAGCGTGCCCGCCAGCACAAGGTGCCCCTGGTCAGCGGCGCCGCCATCCGGCTCGAAGGGCAGCTTTGCAGCTTCACCTGGCAGGAGGATGAACCCTGCTACGCCTGTCTCAGCGCCCTCTTTGGCGATCAGGCCCTCACCTGTGTCGAGGCGGGGGTGCTGGCCCCCGTGGTGGGGCTGGTGGGCAGCCTGCAGGCGCTCGAAGCCATCAAGCTGCTGGCGGGCATGGGCAAAAGCTACAGCGGCCGCCTGCTGATGATCGACGGTCTGGGTGGCAGCTTTCGCGAGCTGAAGCTTCCCAAGCGCCCCGACTGCCCGGTCTGCTCAAGACCCTGAGCAGCGCCCACAAAAAAGCCGAACCCCGGGGTTCGGCTTTTTTTATCTACCTCTGCTGTCTGCTCCCCTCAATGGGTTGAGAGGATCCGCTGCAACAGATGATTGAACCCGGCGGGATCTTCCGCCGGCCAGGCGTGGTGACCATCCGGGGTGTGGATGGTGGCATTGGGCAGGGAGGCGAACTGCTCCACCCGCCGCGCCAGGGGCAGATAGTCGTGACTGGTGGAGATGATGGCCACCGGCTGCCAGAGGGTGCCGAGACGAGCCCGCACCGACCAGCCGGGCAGCGCCTCCAGCAGCGCCTTGTAGGTCTTCTTTTTGTTGCGCACGAAGCGCCCCCGGAAGGTGTGGCGCACCTGGGCGAGATCGGGGCCGGGAAAGAGCTCGCGACCGAGCCACCACGCCAGCGGCCGCATGCCGAACCAGCGCAGCCACTTGAGGCGCATGGCATAGCGCTCCTGCTCCTTTGGCGTCTCCAGCAGAAATTCGCTGAAGCCGTTGACCAGCACCAGCCCCTGCACCTTGTGGGGCAGTTGCAGCGCCAGCTCCAGCGCCACCATGGCACCGAGCGACAACCCCACTACCCAGGCAGGCTCGGGCTGTTCGTCGAGCCAGCGGGCCACATCCGCCGCCAGGGTGGGCACGTCAAAGGGCCCCTCCTGCATGCTCTGGCCGTGGCCGCGCAAGTCGATGGCCACCACCCGGTAACGCTCGGAAAAACGCTCGATCTGCGCCTGCCAGTCGAGGCTGGAAGAGCCCAGCCCGTGCAGCAAGAGCAGCAAGGGCCCCTCCCCCGCACTGCGCAGGGCCAAGCCATGGGATTTCATTACCTGATTGCGACGCACCCGTCCCCCCTTTCTCGACGCCATGCCGGCCACTCATGACCAGCCCATCCGCACTCCGGTCCCCTGTCTACCCCTCTCCCACCAGGCTCACCGCCTTGATGTAGGCGTAGAGGCGCATGGCCGGCGTCAGGGCGAGCCGCTGCGCGGAGCGGCTGGTGATCCGGGCCAGCAGTATCTGCTGCCCGAGAGCCAACTGCAACAGGGTCTGCCCCGGTCGCACCTCCCGCACCTCCAGCAGCCGGGTCTCGAGGCAGTTGGAGAGGCTGGAGTGCACGATGGGCTCGGTGGCGATCACCAGATCCCGCGCCGCCACCTTGATCTGCAAGGGGCCCGCTTCATCGGGGGCATGCTCCATGGTCACCATCAGGGTCTGCTCCCCGAGTCGCAGGGTCGCCATCTGCTCGTGCTCGTCGTAGTGGGACAGGGTCGCCGAGAGCATGACCCCGACGTCGTCGCGACTGGCCAGCGACAGGTCGGTGCGGGCGAAGATCTCCTCGGGGGTACCCTGGGCCTCCACCCGTCCCTCTGCCAGCAGCACCAGTCCATCGCAGAGCAGGCTCACCTCCTCCATGGCGTGGCTGACGAAGATCATGGGGATGCCGCTCTCCTGCTGCAAGCCCTTGAGCACGTGGGCCTGATGGATGCGGCTGCGCCTGTCCAGCGCCGAGAAGGGTTCATCCAGCAGCAGCAGATCAGGCTCGGCCAGCAAGGCCCTGGCCAGTGCCACCCGCTGACGCTGACCCCCGGAGAGGCCGTGGGCCGGTTGCCCCAGCAGCTCGGCAAAGCCGAGGCGCGCAGCAAGGGCCTGTGGCTGCCAGCGCCCCCTCCCCTTGCGAGCCGCCAGTTGCAGGTTGCCGAGCACGCTCAGGTGGGGGAAGAGACGAGCATCCTGAAACACCAGCCCGATGCGCCGCGCCTCGGGGGGCAGGGCTGCAAGCTCGCGCCCCTGCCAGCGCAGGGCATCGCCCGGGGCCCTGTCGAGCCCGGCGATGATACGCAGCAGGGTGCTCTTGCCACAGCCCGAAGGACCGAACAGACCGAGGATGCGGCTGGGGGGCAGTGCCAGATCGCACGCCAGGGTGAAGGGGCCGAAATCACGTCTGGCCTTGAGGTAGAGGCTCATCCGAACAGCCTCCGTTGTCGGCGTTGCAGCACGCCGTAGACCAGCACCAGCATCACCAGGGAGAAGCCCATCAGGCCGCCTGCCAGAATATGGGCATTCTGGTAATCCATCGCCTCCACGTGATCAAACAGGGCGATGGAGAGCACCTGGGTCTCCCCGGGAATGTTGCCGCCAATCATCAGCACCACCCCGAACTCCCCCAGGGTGTGGGCAAAGCCCAGCGCTGCCGCCATCACGAAGCTGGGCAACGTCATGGGCAGGATGATGCGAAAGAAGCGCTCAAACGGGCCCATCCCCAGGGTGGCGGCAGCCTCCAGCTCCTTGTTGCCCATGTTGACGAAGGCGGAGGTGAGGGGCTGTACCACGAAGGGGAGCGAGTAGATGACGGAGGCGATGAGCAGGCCGAGGAAACTGAAGGCGAGCGGGGCCCCGAAGGTCTCCCGCCACCAGCCACCGAGGCCGTACTCCGGGGAGAAGGCCAGCAGCAGATAGAAACCGAGCACGGTGGGCGGCAGCACCAGCGGCAGGGCCACCATGGCCTCCACCAGGGGGCGCAGCCGGTGCTGGCTGCGAGACAGCCACCAGGCGAGCGGCGGCGACAGCAGCAGCAAGATGGCAGTGGTGCTGGCCGCCAGTTTCAGGGTCAACCAGACCGCCAGCAGATCCCCTTCACTCATAGGGTCCCCTCTCGGGTGTCGATAAAAAAACAGGGCGCCGTCATGACGGGCGCCGCCTTGGGACACGTCAGGCACCGGATTTGGCCAGCACGGGGCGGGCCGGCAGACGCCGGGCGCTTACTGCGGCAGGGCGTAACCCGCCGCCTTGATCTGCGCCTGTCCCGGCCCCTTGAGCCAGGCGACCAGGGCATCCACCGCCGCCCCTTTCTTCAGCACCAGGGCCTGCTGCTCGATGGGGGGATAGAAGCTGGCCGGCACCGTCCAGGCTTCGCCGGTCTTGCCCGCCTCCACCAGATTGGCCCAGGCGACGAAGCCCAGCTTCGCATTGCCGGTGTCGACGAACTGCCAGGTCTGGCTGATGTTGGTGCCGGTCAGCACCCGATACTGCTTGGGATCGATCATGAGATGAGCCAGGGTCGCCATGGCGGCGGCGCCATAGGGCGCTGTCTTGGGGTTGGCGATGGCCAGCTCCCCCTGCCAGTGGCGCAAGGTGGCCTCGTCAGGGGCAGGCCCCCCCTTCTGCCAGAGGCCGAGCTGACCGATGGCATAGGTGAAGCGCTCGCTCCCCTTGCCTTCCGACTCCAGCTTTTGAGGGGTCGCCACGTCGGCCGAGAGGAAGAGATCGAAGGGCGCACCGTGGGTGATCTGGGTATAGAGCACGCCGGTGGCCGCCGAACTGATGACGACGCTGTGGCCGGTCTTGGCGGTGAACTCCTTGCCGATGCGCTCTATGGTGCCCTTGAAGTTGGCCGCCACCGCCACCTTGACCTCGTCAGCCAGCACAGCACTGCTGTACATGGCGCCGGCGCCCAGCACCAACACGGATACCCATCTCTTCATTCCGTTGCTCCTTATGCTCCGGCACGGCCGGATCGATTGACGCGAGCCCGAGGCTCACTCCCCTTGTTGCCAGCGGGCCAGGGCGGCGTCATCGCTCGCCCTGGCCTCGACCCAGCGTTGCACCCCGTCGGCGATCAGCTCTTTTTTCCAGAACGGCGCCCGGGTCTTCAAGAAATCCATGATGAAGTGGCAGGCCTCGAAAGCCGCCTCGCGGTGGGCGCTGCTCACCACCACCAGCACAATCTGATCCCCGAGCAGCAGCTCGCCGATGCGGTGAATGAGGGTGCACTCCTGCAGGGGCCAGCGCCCGCGGGCCTCGGCCACTATGTTCGCCAGCGCCTTCTCGGTCATGCCGGGGTAGTGTTCGAGGGCCAGCCCCTTCACATGCTCCCCCTGATTGAAGTCGCGCACCTTGCCGACAAAGCTGACAATCGCGCCTGTGTCCTGCCGGGCAGCGAGGCGGGCATATTCGTCCGCCAGCGAGAAGTCATCCCGCTGCACCAGGATGCGATCGATCATGGTTGCCTCGCTCATCATCAGCCTCCGGTCACCGGCGGGAAGAAGGCGACCTCATCCCCGTCATGGAGGGGGGTATCCAGCGGTACCAGGGTCTGGTTGACCGCCACCAGGAGCTTGCCGGATTCGAGCGCCAGCGCCCACTTGTCACCTCGCTCGCTCAAGGCGGCGCGAAGGACATCGGCACTGGCGTAGTCGCAAGGCAGGCTGAGCTCGTCGCAGCCGACCAGCTCACGCACCTGGGCAAAAAACAGAACCTTGATCATGCCTGCTCTCCTTGGGTCGCACCCAGCTGGAAATGACCGGACTTGCCGCCCTTTTTCTCCACCAGACGCACCTGCTCGATCACCATGTCCTTTTGCACCGCCTTGCACATGTCGTAGATGGTCAGGGCCGCCACCGAGGCGGCGGTGAGCGCCTCCATCTCCACCCCGGTCTTGCCCGAGAGCTTGCACAGGGTGCGGATATGGACCCGATTGTGCGCCGTCTGGGGGGCTATCTCTACCTCCACCCGGGTCAGGGCCAGGGGATGGCACAGGGGAATGAGGTCGGCGGTCTTCTTGGCCGCCATGATGCCGGCGATGCGGGCGGTGGCGAACACGTCCCCCTTGTGGTGCTGACCACTCAGGATCAACGCCAGGGTCTCGGGGGCCATGGTCACGAAAGCCTCGGCGCGGGCCTCGCGTTCGGTCACCTGCTTGTCGGTGACATCCACCATGTGGGCCTCGCCGCTCTGGTTGAGATGGGTCAGGTTCATCTATGCACCTATCGAAAAATAAGATGGATGATCCGGGTTTACTCCCGGGATCACAGATGGGTCACGAAGTTGCACGGCCGGGTACGGGCATCGAGCTGATCCCGGATAAGCTGTTCCCAGCCCAGACGGCAGGCGCCGGTGGAGCCGGGCAGGCAGCAGATCAGGGTGCGATTGGCGAGCCCTGCCAGGGCACGGCTCTGCATGGCGGAGCCTTTTATCTCGGCAAACGAGAGCTGGCGGAACATCTCGCCAAAGCCCTGCACCGTGCGCTCGAACAGCACGCCGACCGCCTCGGGCACCCGGTTCTGCTCGTTGAAGCCGGTGCCGCCGTTGATGAGCACCACCTGGACTCCCTCGTCGGCAATCCAGTCGCTCACCTGGGCGCGGATGCGAAACAGGTTGTCTGGACAGAGCGCCCGATCGGCCAGCACGTGGCCGGTCTGGGTCAGGGCCTCGACCAGATAGTCCCCCGAGCTGTCATCGGCAGCGGTGCGACTGTCGGAAACCGTCAGGACGGCGATCTTGAGAGGGATGAATTCGCTGTGTTTGGGTGCCATTGGGGCCATTCCTGTCAATCATTGACCACGAGAGGATGAGGTGAACGCGCCGCACCGTGGTGCCAGCCATGAAAGGAGCCGGTGGGCGCCGCGTTGCCGGGAAGGGATTCTATCAAAAGATGTCTGGCTGGGGGGCGTCATTGCCCATTAATCTCGAAGGCCGCCGGATCCCGAGGATCCGGCGGCCTTCCCATCAGAAGCCTGGCACCCCTTTCATGTCAGGCAGTTGGTGCGCAATCCCCTTGTGGCAGTCGATGCAGGTGTTGGCCCCGCTTGCCAGGTTGGTGGAGTGCATCTGGGCGGCCCGACGCCCTTGCAGGGAGAAGTCCATGTACTCGAAGTTGTGGCAGTTGCGGCACTCGCGCGAATCCGTCTCCTTCATCCGCTGCCACTCCCGCTCGGCCATCTCCCGCCGGTGGGATTCAAACTTCTCGCGGGTATCCACCTTGCCGGTGATCATGCCCCACAGCTCCTTGGAGGCCTGCACCTTGCGGATGATCTTGTAGGTCCACTCGTGGGGTACGTGGCAATCCGGGCAGCTGGCCCGCACGCCGGAGCGGTTGGCGTAGTGGATGGTGTCGCGGTACTCCACGAACACGTTGTCCTTCATCTCGTGGCAACCGGTGCAGAAGGCCTCGGTGTTGGACGCTTCCATGGCGGTGTTGAACCCGCCCCAGAAGATGACGCCACCGAAGAAGCCCATCAGCAGGATGACCCAGAGGGCCGCCTTCGACGGTGACTTGAAGGTGGTCCACAGACGCTTCACAAAGCCGGGTAATTTCATCTATGGGCTCCTCAGTTCAGCGCTTCAACCGGTTTGAAGGTATTGTTCACCAGCGGCTTGGCGTCCGCTTGCGGCACGTGGCACTGCAGACAGAAGTAGCGGCGCGGAGAGACTTCGCCCAGGGTCATGCCGTCGCGGGTCTCGAAGTGGGTGGGGCTTATCTTGGGGGCCTTCATGGCACTGGCGTTCTTGAAGCTGTGACAGGCCAGGCACTTGTTGACCTTGTTGTCCACTTCATAGTTGCGGGTGTCGTGGGGGATCAGCGGGGGCTGGTGCATGTACTGGCGATCGTAGAGGTCGCCATCCTTGCGAAAGTTCTTCAGAGGGGCCGCGTCGGCATCCGTCACCAGATCCGTGCTTCCCCGCTCCGACTTGATGCCCCCCGTGCTGTTGGTGATCTCGGGGACGGCCGCCATCAAGGAACCCGCCATCAGGCAGGCCAGCATTGCTCCAATCAGCTTCTTCATTATGTGTTCTCCGACGTTTTCTCTGCCTTGACGGCAAAACCTACAGTGATTTCAAAAACTTGCTCCGCGCAGACATCGATGCAACGGCCGCAGTTGGTACACTCCTGAGCCGCAATCAAGGGCCCGTGACCACGCCTGGCACCGTGAACGGGGCCGCGCAGGATGGGACGCTCCGGGCAGACCGCATAACAATCCATGCAGTTGCTGCACCGCTCGCGCCCCGAGGCTGCAATCTTGATGAACCCGACCCGGTTGACCAGGGCATAGAAGGCCCCCACCGGACAGAGGTGGCCGCACCAGCCCCGCTCCACCACAAAAAGGTCGAACAGGAACAGCACCGCCAGCAGGCCCCAGCCCGCCCCCATGCCAAACAGCAGGCCCCGCAGGGTGAGCGACACCGGATTGACCAGCTCCCACACCAGCACGCCTGTGATGGCCGGCGCCACCAGCACCATGGCCAGCAGCCAGTAGCGGGTAGCGCGGTTGAACTGACCATTGCCCTTGAGCCCGAGCCGCCCCCTGAGCCAGGCGGCGACATCGGTGACCAGGTTGACTGGACAGACCCAGGAGCAGAACACCCGCCCCCCGACCAGCCAGTAACCCGCGAGCACCAGCCCGGCCCCGAGCCACAGGGTGGGGATGGGCCACTGGCCCGCCGCCACCGACTGCAACAGGGTCAGGGGATCCGTGAGGGGCACCGTCTCCAGCAGCAGGGAGCTGGAGAGGTTGCCCTTGAGGATCCAGATGCCCGCGAGCGGCCCCAGCAGGAACAGCCCCAGCACCCCGAACTGGCAAAGCCGGCGCAGCAGCAGGAAGCGGTGGGCACGCCACCACCCCAGCCTGGCCGTGGCCTCGGCCCCTGGATACCGACTCATAGACCCTCCGGTTTGCGGGTCGGCAGGGTGAGCCTGTCGCCGATGAGCGATTTGCCCGCCTTCGCCTTCTCTTCCCAGCCGAGCCGGTAGTGGTGACCCAGCTCCCCCTTGGCAAGCTGGCGAGGCACCACCTTGATGGCCGCCTCCTCCAGCACGCAGGCGTGCTCGCACTTGCCGCAGCCGGTGCAGAGATCGCTGTGCACCGTGGGCAGGAACATGGCGTGCTTGCCTGTGCGCGGGTTGTGCTGCAGCTCCAAGGTAATGGCCTTGTCGATGAGGGGGCAGACCCGGTAGCAAACGTCGCAGCGCAGCCCCAGGTAGTTGAGGCAGGTCTCGTGATCGATGAGCACCGCCACCCCCATCCGCGCCTGATCGATATCGGTCATGGCCCGATCCAGCGCCCCGCTCGGGCAGGCCGCCACGCAGGGGATGTCGTCACACATCTCGCACGGAACGGCGCGCGCCTTGAAGTAGGGGGTGCCGGTGGTCACGGGTTCAAACAGCCGGGCGAGCTTGAGGGTGTCGTAGGGGCATGCCTCGACGCAGAGCCCGCAGCGCACGCAGGCGCCGAGAAACTCGGCCTCGTCGAGGGCGGCCGGCGGGCGCAGCGCCTGGGCAGGCAAAGCCTGCACCTGCTGGCGCGCCACGCCGCCGAGCCCCACGCCAAGCAGGCCCACACCGCAGACCCCCTTGGCCATGTCGGCCAGAAACTGGCGCCGACTACGACTCATCTCGCGCTCCCCCGCCTCAGGCCTTCATGACCTTGACGGCGCACTTCTTGTAATCCGTCTCCTTGGAGAGCGGATCGGTGGCGTCCAGGGTCAGCTTGTTGACCAGCTGGCTCGCATCGAAGAAGGGCATGAACACCAGTCCCTTGGGCGGACGGTTGCGGCCACGGGTCTCGACCCGGGTCTTCACCTCGCCCCGGCGGGAGGAGACGATCACCTCTTCACCACGGCGCACGCCACGGGCCTTGGCATCTTCCGGGTGCATGAACAGCACCGCATCCGGGAAGGCGCGATAGAGCTCGGGCACGCGACGGGTCATGGTGCCGGTGTGCCAGTGCTCCAGCACGCGACCGGTAGAGAGCCACATGTCGTACTCTTTGTCCGGAGCCTCGGCGGCGGGCTCATAGGGCAGCGCAAAGATGACCGCCTTGCCGTCGGGCTTGCCGTAGAAGCGTACCCCCTCCCCCGCTTTCACGTAAGGGTCGAACCCTTCGCGATAGCGCCACAGGGTCTCCTTGCCGTCCACCACAGGCCAGCGCAGGCCGCGGGCTTCGTGATACTGATCGAACGGCGCCAGATCGTGGCCATGGCCGCGACCGAAGGAGGCGTACTCCTCAAAGAGCCCCTTCTGGACGTAGAAACCAAAGTGCTCGGCCTCGTCGTTCAGGGCCCCCTTGCTCTGCTCTTTCGGGAACTGGTTCACCTGGCCGTTGGCATAGAGCACGTCGAACAGGGTCTTGCCCTTCACTTCCGGCATCTTGGCAATCAGCTCAGCCGGCCACACCTCTTCCACGGTGAAGCGCTTGGAGAATTCCATCAGCTGCCACAGGTCGGATTTGGCCCCTTCCGGTGCCTTCACCTGCTGGTGCCAGAACTGGGTGCGACGCTCGGCGTTGCCATAGGCCCCCTCTTTCTCCACCCACATGGCGGTGGGCAGGATGAGGTCGGCCGCCTGGGCTGTCACGGTCGGATAAGGGTCGGAGACCACGATGAAGTTGGCCGGGTTGCGATAACCGGGCAGCGCCTCTTCATTCATGTTCGGGCCGGCCTGCATGTTGTTGTTGCACATCACCCAGTAGGCGTTGAGCTTGCCGTCTTTCAGCATGCGGTTTTGCAGCACGGCGTGGTAGCCCACCTGCTCCGGGATGGTGCCTTCCGGCAGCTTCCAGATCTTCTCGGCGATGGCGCGGTGTTTGGGATCCGTGACCACCATGTCCGCCGGCAGACGGTGGGCGAAGGTACCCACTTCACGGGCGGTACCACAGGCGGAGGGCTGGCCGGTCAGGGAGAAGGGGCCGGAGCCCGGCTGGGAGATCTTGCCGGTCAGCAGGTGGATGTTGTAGCAGAGGTTGTTGGCCCAGACGCCACGGGTGTGCTGGTTGAACCCCATGGTCCAGTAAGAGACCACTTTTTTGTCCGGATCCGCATAGATCTGGGCCAGCTTCTCGAGCTTGTCCTTGGGCACACCGGAGAGCTTGGAGACGGACTCCAGATCGTAATCCGCCACGAACTTGGCGAAGTCCTCGAAGCTCATGGGGGTGGAGTCGCCGCTGTCCGGGTTCTTGGCCTTTTGCTGCAGCGGGTTGGTGGGACGCAGGCCGTAGCCGATGTCGGTCACCCCTTTGCGGAACTGGGTGTGCTTGTTGACGAAATCCCAGTTCACCTTGTCGTTCTGGATGATGTAGTTGGCGATGTAGTTGAGGATCGCCAGATCGGTCTGGGGGGTGAACACCATGCCGTTGTCCGCCAGCTCGAAGCTGCGGTGCTCGAAGGTGGAGAGCACGTGCACCTGCACATCCTGGTGGGACAGACGGCGATCGGAGATGCGCGACCAGAGGATGGGGTGCATCTCGGCCATGTTGGAGCCCCACAGCACGAAGGCGTCGGCCTGCTCGATATCGTCGTAGCAGCCCATGGGTTCATCCATGCCGAAGGTACGCATGAAGCCCACTACCGCGGAGGCCATGCAGTGACGGGCATTGGGATCAAGGTTGTTGGAGCGCAGGCCTGCCTTCATCAGCTTGGCGGCGGCATAGCCTTCCCAGACGGTCCACTGGCCGGAGCCGAACATGCCGACGGCGGTCGGGCCCTTCTCTTTCAGGGTCGCCTTGAACTTCTCGGCCATGATGTCGAAGGCCTGATCCCAGCTGATGGGGGCGAAGTTGCCGTTCTTGTCGAACTTGCCGTTGGTCATGCGCAGCATGGGCTGGGTCAGGCGATCCTCCCCGTACATGATCTTGGAGAGGAAGTAGCCCTTGATGCAGTTCAGGCCGCGGTTGACCGGTGCATCGGGATCCCCCTGGGTCGCCACGACGCGGCCAGCCTGGGAGCCCACCAGCACGGAGCAGCCGGTCCCGCAGAAGCGGCATGGCGCCTTGTCCCAGGTGATGGCGGTCTTGTCGGTACTGGTGATCAGGTTCGCCGCCAGAGTGGGGGCACTGACACCGGCCACGGCAGCGGCTGCCGCCACCGCATTGGCCTTCATAAAGTCGCGTCGACTCAGCTTCATGACATATCCTCGCATTGCTTAATCACATCAATGACAGCCATTGTGACGAGCCGCGCTGGCTCAGCTCCATGGCGCTTTATTCCTTTGCTCTGGGCTTTTCGTTCATCGAACGCAGACAACAGACCCGGCATCCCGTGTATTACCCATGGCGGTCAGCGAACGACTCTTGCGCTTCTGCCACATGACGCCTTATTCCCCATCTTCGGCGTCCATTTCATCGAACTGGTGGTAGATCAGGGCCGCAGAGAGCACCCCGGGCAACCCCTGAATGGTGTCGATGGCCGCCATGATGGGGCGCTGGCTCGGCCCCTCCAGGGTCACCACCAGCTTGCCCTCCTCGCTGACGGCGTGGATCTCGGCCCCGTCCAGGGTCGCAATCCGCTCTGCCAGGGCGTGGCGCAGATCGGGCTGGGTCAGCACCACCAGGCTGGATACATGGAACTCTTCTCGCGTCATATCACCGTTTTCCAACTTGTTCGTCTCTTGGGTCATCGCGAAGCCTCGCCACGAGACAGACCGATGCTGATGCTGCCCACCGGGCAATCCGCCACGCAGGCCCCGCAGCCGTTGCACGACTCGGCATGGATGCTGGGGGTGGGTACGCGCCCCAGTCGGGGGGAAAAGCGGATGGCCTGCTGCTCGCAGCTGTCCTGACAGCGCTGGCAGAACACCTGGGCCGTAGCCAGACAGCCCGCCTCGATATGGGCCACATACTCCCAGGGTGTCTGGGTTGTCGGCCTGAATACCGGCGCCTGGCAGGCGCTGACGCACTCGGTGCAGAAGGTGCACTCGCCGCGGTGAAAATCCACCGTGGGGAAGCCCCCGTCCCCCTTGATCAGGATCTGCTCCGGGCAGGCCGCCAGACAGTCGCCGCAGCGGGTGCAGCCAGCCACGAACTCGTCCCAGGAGACGGACCAGGGCAACTGGATCCCGGCCTTGGGGGCGCTCAGGCGTCCCCGAAACAGGCCTCTGCGTGACAAGTTGACCCCGTCGGTCATATCGACTCCTCTTTTCGGGGACGGATGCCCCCGCGCGGATCCCGTGACTGGCATTTTCAATACCAATTATAAGCGTGGGTGTATATTGCGGCCCTGACAAGTCAGGGGATATACCACCAGGGAGATAAACAGGGGGGATTTTTGCGCTGGATCAAACCCTTGGCGCAATTAGACACAACAGGGGCAAGGTAAATTACCCCTATGTGAGGATTGATAATTAATCGAAGGTTATTTGAGGTGCACGGCGGCTGTCAGCCGCCGATGGAGGCCAGGTGGGGGGTCATGCCTGCATTGCCTTCATGGAGGCGATGGGTGGCGGCCTTGCCGGTCAGCGCCTGGCGAATACGCCATTGCAGCGCCTCCTGCTGGCTGTCATCGGTGAGCAGATCCCTCAGTTCCACCCCGTTCTCGCCAAAGAGACACAGGTGCAGCTTGCCCTTGGAGGAGACCCGCAGCCGATTGCAACCGGCGCAAAAATCCTTGCTGTAGGGCATGATGAGCCCCACCCCGCCCCTCGAGTCCGGATGCGTGAACACCTGGGCAGGGCCATCATCCAGGCCGCGCAGCTGCTGCACCCAGCCGCTCTCTTGCAGGCGCTGCTTGATGAGTTCACCGCTGGTATGGTGATCGCGAAACAGGGCGTCCATCTCGCCGGTCTGCATCAGTTCGATGAAACGAAGCTCGATGGGTTTGTCGCGGATCCAGGCGAGGAATGTCTCGAGCTGATGATCATTGAGCCCCTTGAGCAGCACGGCGTTGATCTTGACCGACCGAAAACCGGCACTCAGGGCGGCGTCTATCCCCGCCATCACCTCCGCCAGCTTGTTCTCGCCGGTGATCTGGTGGAACTGACGGGGATCCAGGCTGTCGACGCTGACGTTCAGGGCCGTCAGCCCCGCATCGAACCACTCGCGGGCACGCTCCTTGAGGCGATACCCGTTGGTGGTCATGGCCACCTTCTCGATGCCGGGGGTATTGGCCACGGTCTCGATGATGGCCGTGAAGTCGCGGCGCAGGGAGGGCTCGCCTCCGGTCAGACGCACCTTGCGCGTCCCCATGGCGGCAAACCCGGAGACAACGCGACGGATCTCCTCCAGGGAGAGGAAGGACTGGCGCCCCTCACCATCTCCTTTCGGCGGGTGATAGCCGTCCGGCAGACAGTAGGTACAGCGGAAATTGCAGACGTCGGTGACCGACAGACGCAAATAGTAAAAGCGACGGGAAAAACCATCTTCAAGTGGCAACATAAACACCTTTCCAAATACGGGAGGCCAGGGCATTTCTTTCCTGACCCTTTCAGCTCGAACAGCGGCTGACGGCGATCTCCCCCTATCTCAATGACTTAGGCAAAATCGCTCGGAGTTCATCTAGTTTTTCGATGCTAGCACAACTTGGAGTACACTCCCATGCTACTTTGTGGGGTCTTTGTGGGTGAAAAGGGAGCCGGTCGGCATGGGAAAATGGTTCAGAGTGCAGTCGGTCAGCAGCGCCATCGGTCGCTCCATGGTGCTGATCCTGTTCATGGCCAGCCTGATCGCCGTGGTGGCCATGGTCACCCTCTTCTATTCGGTTCCCGATGCCAAGGCCATCAACCTGTCGGGCTCCCTGCGCATGCAGGCCTACCGCATGGCCTATGAAATCGAGAAGGATCAGGTCGTCCTCGGTCGGCTCGCCCAGTTTGAACAGACCCTTCATGCCCCCGAGCTGCAGGAGACCCAGCGCTGGATCACGCCCGCCTCCCTGCGCCGCACCTATGGTGAAGTCCTGCTGCAATGGCAAGTGATGCGCGAACACATCGAGAATGCCACTCCCAGCCGTTATACCGACAATACGGAGCAGTTCGTCGCCGCCATCGATGACTTCGTCAACCAGATGCAGTACCACGTGGAGTTCAAGGTGCGCATGCTGGCCCTGGCAGAGGGGCTAGGGCTGCTCGCCATCATCACCATCGCCTGGTGCACGGTGCGCTTCACCCGCCAGCAGGTGGTAGCGCCCCTCAACCAGCTGGTCTATTGCGCACGCCAGATCCAGCGTCAGGAATTCGATCTCACCCTGCCCCCCCACTGTGAGAACGAGCTGGGAGAGCTGTCGGGGGCCTTCGCGACCATGGCCGACGAGCTTGGCAAACTCTACCGGGAGCTGGAGAGCAAGGTGGAGGAGAAAACGGCCAAGCTGCAACAGGCCAACGACACCCTCTCCTTCCTCTATTCCACCGCCCAGAAACTGCACGCGGCGCCCCTCAGCCGCCGCACCCTGCAAAAGCTGCTGGAGCGGGCCGCCGCCCACCAGCACATCGAGTACATCCGCCTAACCCGCTTCGAGCACAATGCGATGCCGGTCTACATCACAGGTCGCAAGGGGTGGCCGGGGGATCTGGACGCCGTGGTGAGCTTCTACCTGCAGATGGATGACGAGGAGTACGGTCGGCTCGACATGATAAGCGACCACCCCATCGACGAGAGGCTGATGAAGAACTTCTCCATGTTGCTGGCCCAGGTGCTGCACAAGGATCAGACCCTGCTGCAGCACCAGCGCCTGCTGCTGATGGAAGAGCGCGCCGTCATCGCCCGTGAACTGCACGACTCCCTCGCTCAGGCCCTCTCTTACCTGAAGATCCAGGCCACGCTGCTCAAGCGCTCCTTCGCCAAGGGGGACAGGGCCAAGACCGAGGCAGCCATGGAGCAGATCGACGAGGGACTCAGCAATGCCTATACCCAGTTGCGCGAACTGCTCGGCACCTTCCGCCTCAGCATCGGCGATGCCAACCTGGGTGAAGCCATCGCGGTCATGCTCGAGCAGCTCAAACCCCAGACGCACGCCGACATCAGGCTCCAGTACGGACTGACGGACACCGACCTTGAAGCGGGGCAGCACATCCACATCCTGCAGCTGATCCGTGAGGCAGTGCTCAATGCCATCAAGCATGCCAGCGCGCGGCACATTGACGTTAGCTGTGAGACCCTGGCTGATGGTAACATCCAGGTTCAGATTGCAGACGATGGTGTTGGAATAAGGGGCGCAAGCTCGGCGGTGAATCACTACGGTCTCAGCATCATGAATGAACGCGCCAGCAAATTGCGCGGCCAGTTGACCATCAGTGAACCGCCCTCCGGGGGCACCCGCATACACCTGACCTTTCCCACCAGCCTAACAAGAGACGCCTGATGGACGAGATGAAATACAGTGTTCTGGTCGTGGATGACCACCCCCTGATGCGCAAGGGAATTGTGCAACTGCTGGAGTTGGAAGATAACATCGACGTGGTTGGCGAGGCCTCCAACGGCACCGACGCCGTGGCCATGGCCAAAGAGTCCGAACCGGACCTTATCCTGCTCGACCTCAACATGAAGGGGTTGTCAGGTCTCGATACCCTCAAGGCGCTGCGGGCCGAAGAGGTGACTTCCCGCGTGGTGATCCTGACCGTCTCTGACGCCCGCCAGGATGTGGTTGCCCTGCTCAAGGCAGGCGCGGACGGCTATCTGCTCAAGGACACCGAGCCTGACATGCTGCTGGCCCAGCTGGCTGACGTGATGACCGGCAAGCAGATCCTGAGCGAGCCGCTACGTCCCTATCTCGAGAACATCTACGAGCTGGACCACCTGCAGCAGAAGCTGGAGAGCCTGACCCGACGCGAGATGCAGATCATGCGTGAAATCGCCAAGGGGTTGTCCAACAAGCAGGTCGCCTCCGTGCTCCATATCTCCGAGGGAACCGTCAAGGTCCACGTCAAGAGCCTGCTGAAAAAGCTCGAGGCCCAAAGCCGCGTCGAAGCAGCCGTCATGTACCTGGAACAGCGCAACTGAGGTCCCGGCCTCCTGCCAGCAAGGGGTCACCATCCGTGCCTCCTTGCTGGCCCCCTCTCCTTTTCCCCAAATGGCGCGGAACCCGGTGCTCTATTGAGTAGATGGATTATTATTTTCATGACATCGCACGGGAAGGAAACATCGACATGACCTTTGAGCAGATAGAGCTGGTCCAGAAAGCCTGGGGCAGGGTGAGTGCCCTGAACAACAGCTATGTCCAGGAGGTGTATGAAGAGCTGTTCAGATTGTCCCCCGAACTCAGGGCCCTCTTTCCCCCATATCAGGAGCTGCCCGTTGCCAAGGTGTCGGACACCCTGAACACCGTCATCACCAGCCTCTCCCAGCTGGATGCACTGGGTTTCATCATTCGCGATCTCGGCAGGCGTCACCAGCGATTCAACGTTCAACCCCACCAGTTTGCGCTGCTCAAACAGGCGCTGACCCAGGTACTGGCACGGCGTCTCGGCAGTGGTTTTACCCCGGCACTACACAGCACACCGAATTGACCACCTGATCCCCTGGCCTTTGCCCCCAATCGCTGAATGGGTCTGTAACAGGCATTTTGCATGAATCAAATTTGCAATATGCGAAAATAGACTCATTCTGCACACGGGGTATGTTCGGCGCCCTAACACCTCACCTGAATCCCTTTCGCACTACCTTGCTTGCATTCGCGACATCAAATCACAATAGATTGATTTTAAATGGATATTAAAAATAACCACGGGAAATAGCTCACCCCTTCGCCACGCCACCTCTCTCTGGCACGGTCACTGCATTGTCACATTCAGCAATGACTGATTAGGAGGATGGAACATGAAACTTCAACAACTGGCACTGTTCCCCTTGCCGTCCCATATTCTGCCCGGCGGCAAGCTCCCCCTTCGCCTGTTCGAGCCGCGCCACCTGCAGATGCTCAAGGAGTCCTTCCTCGAGGATCGTGGCTTTGGCATCGTGATGGAAGAGACCACCAGCACGGGCACCTGCGGACGGATTCTCCCGGTCGGAACCCGCGTCAAGGTGACTGATTTTTATACCCTCAACGACGGTTTGCTCGGGGTCACCGTGCTCGGCCTTGAACGCTTCTGCATCCACGAGATGGAAACGGATAGCGCAGGCCTCAGGCACGCCCAGGTCGAGCCGTTGCCCAACTGGCCGAGTGCGGATTCTGATGTCAGCGACAACCAGCTGGTCAGCCGATTGAGAGAGGTCTTTGCACAATACCCGGAACTGGATGAGCTCTACCCGGACAAGCAGTTCGACGATGCAGCCTGGCTCTGCCAGCGCTGGCTCGAGATCCTGCCCATGCCGATCTATGAAAAACAGATGTTGATTGCCAAACAGAACAGTGAAGCGGCGCGCCAGTTCTTGCGCCGACTGATCGCACAGTGAGTCAAAGAGTGAGTCAACGGTTAGTTTGCAAAACGCGAATTCTCGGCACTGCATTCTTATAATGAAAAAATGAGAATTGCATTTTGCAATCACGGTAGCGATAAATAACACACAATTCAGCTACAGGCCGCAAATAACAGGTTTTGAAAAGTTGGCACGACTTTTTCATATAAAACCGTACAACCCGATTTATCCCGTGCTCTCTTCAGTATTTGCTGAAGAATTGGTCAACCACCAGGTTGACCATTTTTTTTACCCAAAATCGGCCGACATCACCTGCAATGGCGGAGCAGGCAGCTTCGCAGCCTGGCAAGACTGATGGGTTTGGCCAGAAAATCGTTCATGCCCTGGGCAAGGCAGCGGGCCCTGTCCTCCATCATGGCATTGGCCGTCAACGCGACGATGGGCACCTCGCACCCCATGTCCCGCAGGCGCCGGGTCGCCTCCAGCCCATCCATCTGCGGCATCCGCATATCCATCAGGACAAGGTCCGGCTGCTGCTTCGCCACCTGTGCCAAGGCCTCCAGACCATTGCCTGCCAGCCTCACCCTGCACACCAGCTTCTGCAGCATCAGGGATACCACCAGCTGATTGACCGGACTGTCTTCCACCACCAGCACATCCAGCTCCAGTCTGGCGCACTCTTCACTGCCGGGGGCGGCGGCCGGAGCACAGGGAGAGGCCATCCCGGGCAGCTCGAACCAGAAGCAGCTTCCCAGCCCAGGCGTGCTCTGCACGCAAATGTCTCCCCCCATCAGCTGCACCAGCCGCCTGCAGATGGCCAGTCCGAGCCCCGAGCCGGAGAAGCGGCGGGTTGCCGAACTGTCGACCTGATAGAAGGGTTCGAACAGCAACGCCTGATCCTCGGTGGAGATGCCGATCCCCGTGTCGCTGACCATGACCCCCAGCTTTTCCTCCTCCCAGGTCAACGCCAGACGCACGCTGCCGACGGAGGTGAACTTCACGGCATTGCCAAGCAGGTTGCCTATCACCTGGGAGAGGCGGACGGCATCCCCTTGAAGGCGTTCAGGGAGCGTCTCATCCAGATGCCAATGCAGTGTGATTCCCTTAGCACTGGCTTGTGCCTGCAAGGGCTCCACCAGGGCACGGCACAGCTCGGCTGGCTGAAAGGGTTCACAGTGCAGCGTCAGGGTATGTGACTCTATTTTCGAGAAATCGAGCACGTCGTCGATGATGGTCTGCAACAGATGCGCAGAGTGGGTGGCATGACCGATGAGGGTCTGTTGCGGAGTGTCGAGCCGGCCGTGCTGCAGCAGATCCAGCATCCCCAGCACGGCGTTCATGGGAGAGCGGATCTCGTGGGTCATCATGGCGAGGAACTGGGATTTGGCACGGTTGGCCGTCTCGGCATCGTCCCGCGCCCGCGCCAGCTCCTGCTCGCGGCGGATCTGGCTGCCTATCTCCCGCGCCGTACCCCGATAGCCGAGGAAGCGGCCACCGGCATCATGGCAAGGCTCCGCATTGATCTCCATCCAGCAAGGCCCGCCCGCCAGCATCACCTGGGCCCGCATTCCCCGCACCGGCAGATGGTGGGCGATCAGGTGCCGGTAGTGACTCCAGGCCGGGTCCTGCTTGTCGTGGGCAAAATCATAGAGGCTTCTCCCCGTCTGGCGGGCCAGCACTTCCCCCTGATAGCCAGGGGCAGAGACATAGCTGAGCCTGTGCTGGGGATCGGTCTCCCAGAACCAGTCAGAGGCCATGGCGGCAAAACTGCGAAAACGCTGTTCGCTGGCCTGCAGGGCCAGGGTCTTGAGGTCAACCTGTTCTTGCAGGCGAGCCCGATAGGCGATGTTGACCAGAGCCTGGGAGATGAGCGGGCGACAACGCTGCATCGCCGCCTTGCTCTTGAGATCGAAGGTGCCCGCCACGCTGTGCCGGCAGATGAGCACACCGGAAAACCCCGGTCCCTGCAAGCCTGTCATCATGACGCTGGCCCAGCCCGGCGCCCCTGCCAGCGGCGCCAGCTCAGGCAGTTGGGCGGGATCATAGATGACCAGGGTCTCCCCCTCGATGGCCCTGGAGAAGAGCGGTGTCAGCGACCAGGTCCGGCCCACCTCGTCCGGCTGGGTGCTCAGATGGGTGCTGCCCCTCACGGCCTCCCAGGCGACCACGTCCGCCTGTTCGAATCCGATAAAGGGCTTGAGAGCAAGAATGAGACTCTCCAGTACCTGCTCCAGACTCTGGGCCTGTGCCAGGGTCGCCACCCCGCACAGCAGGGCTTGGGACTCCTCCCGATATCTGGCCTCCCGCTCCCGGCAACGCATCAGCTCCACCAGCGTGGTTTGCAGTTTGTCACCCAGGGTTTCGAGTTCGCTATTGCCTATCATCTTGAATCCAGCACAGTGTCAGCTCTCGAGGAAGATTACGCTCGACACCATGAGGTTGCCGTGTGCCAGCTCACCATGGGGTAATCGTCCCTGTTCACCGAAGGTAAAGGGCGTGATGAAGGGGATCTCACCCAGCCTCTGACTGAATTGACTGACGATGTCCCCCAGCCTGTCCCCCAGTGCCAGCCGACAACCGGCACAAAACACCACCAGGGCGCCAAAGGGGCGCATATTGCTCGCCATGCCATATTCAGGCTCGATATTCACCGCATTCAGGCTGCGCTGCAACAACCCTTCCTGGCTGCTGTACATGAGCAGCAGCCGCTCTCCCAGTCGGGTTTCGGTAAAGAGGCGCAGCCCCTCCCGCGCCGTCACCGCCTCGGGATGGGAGAGCTTGTAGTAGGGCAGGTCATCGAGCATGCCGACCTGACGGGCCAGTGGCGAGAGCGTCGTCTCCCTGAGGATGGGGCCCACCGGCCAGGGCGTCGCACGCTCGGTCCAGCGACCATAGACCCGGGCCGCCGGCTCGTGATCGATGGTCAGCACCTCCCGCCCGTCTATCCCGGTAATGATGCCGCGACACTCGGTGGGTACATAGCCTGAATGAAACTGGAACGCCAGTTGGCAATCGGGGTAAAGCACCGCCAACACGCACCCTTGTGATCCCTCCCCTTCGTCCCAGCACAGCTGCCACTGCCCGGCCACGCCGTCGTCTGCCGCCGACCCGCCGACGACGGGAACGGTCGCGCCAAACTCGGCGTCGATCCCCGCGAGCACAACCTCCTCCAGCCCCGGGCTGGTGTGCAGCAACACGAGCTGCGGCAGCTCTCCCGGTCGGCCACCATCGGCGATGGCGCGGCGCAGCAATGCCCGCACATCCGGTTGATCCCCCATCTGGCCAGCCACGCCATAGGCCCCCTTGTCATCATAAAGGGCGGCGACCGACAGGCTCCAGCCATGCCGACCATGATGGCCATCCTGGGTCAGGATACCGCCGCAGGAGCTGCAACCGATCAGCCGGGTATCGGGAAAACGTGCCTTGAGCGCACGGCGCAGTTCCGCCGCCTCGTGTGCTTGGGTAAAATAGACCAGCAACAGCGATGGAACATGGGATGACTGGGCATGCAACCGCTCTGTAACTTGTTGGGCGGCCAGTGGGGTCGTCTCGGCAAGCGAGTGAGCCGTCAGGAAGTTCAACATCGTCTCCTAGGGGTACGGGATGCTGGCATCAAGCAAAAATCATACCCTTATCAAACAATTACCTGGCCATGGAGACTAGAATGGTGCTCACTGGCCTCCCACGGGATCACTGCATGTGGCAAAAAAATATCAATGACTTCGACCGGGTCGTCGCCATCGGCGGCGGGCACGGTATGGGCCGGGTGCTCTCTTCCCTGTCGTTCTTGGGATCCCGGCTGACGGGCATCGTCACCACCACGGATGATGGCGGCTCCACCGGACGCCTGCGCAAAAGCCAGGAGTGCATCGCCTGGGGGGATCTGCGCAACTGCCTCAACCAGCTGGTGACCACCCCCAGCATCGGTAGCCAGCTGTTCGAGCACCGCTTTACCGGCCGCGGCGAGCTGGCGGGCCACAACCTCGGCAACCTGATGCTGCTGGCCCTCGACAACCTCTGCGTGCGCCCCCTGGATGCCATCCGGCTCATCAGCGACATGCTGGAAATTGAACCCAATCTGCTGCCCATGTCCGAGCATCCCACCGATCTGTGCGCCCACACCGTCTGTGGCGATCAGATCCTGGGAGAGGTCTCCATCGATCAGCTCACCACACCGCCACGGGCCCTGAGCCTGAAACCGGTCGTGCCCGCCACGCGCGAAGCGGTCGAGGCGCTGAGCCAGGCCGACATGATCATCCTGGGGCCGGGCAGC
This sequence comes from Aeromonas sp. s6, assembly GCF_040907815.1. Classification (NCBI taxonomy): domain Bacteria; kingdom Pseudomonadati; phylum Pseudomonadota; class Gammaproteobacteria; order Aeromonadales; family Aeromonadaceae; genus Aeromonas; species Aeromonas sp. s6. The sequence goes on along the minus strand of NZ_JBFOCN010000041.1, from coordinate 22,751 downwards.
TTCCTCACCTCCATCATGCCTCCTCTGCTGCTGCGCGAGATTGCGGAGGCGATCCGCAGCAGCCGCGCCATCGTCGTGTTCATCAGCAATCTGGTGGACGAAGAGGGTCCGGCAGGCCAGTTGTCACTGTCCAGTCAACATCGTTGGCTGGAAGAGCGGATAGGCAGCGGCCGGATCGATGCCATTCTGGCTCCCGAGGGCCCCCAGGTACCCGAGTTGCAGCACTGCCTCGTTCGGGCCGAGCTGGGTGAAGCGGCCCTCCCCCACCGCCACGACCGCCTCAAGCTGCGTCTGGCACTCGACACCGTGATCCTGAGCAGGCTTGGCGAGCGCGACATGGCGGGCTGATGCCCCTCTGGATCAGTGAAACTGGGCCAGATGGGTGAAGACCTGAGGCAGGGAGTGCTCCAGCTCAGCCAGCAGTCTGCCGGCCTCTTGCTCATCTTCCCGGCGACAGGCGGACTCCAGATCCATCACCTGCTGATAGCTGGGTTTGGCGCCATAGCTGCCACAGGACGATTTCATGCTGTGGGCAAGACGCGCCAGGGCTGACCAGTCCCGCTGCTCAAAAAGCGGTCTTAATTGGGCCAACTGCTCGCCTACCTCTTCGACAAACACCGAGATGACGACCGGCATCATCTCGTGACCGATGTCATCTGCCAGTTGTCGCAGCACTTTCTGATCCAGCCACTCCATCTTCTCTTCCCTATGATGGTATTCAAACAGACCACAATATAGCGGACCCACAGCCCCGCTGTCACCCGCCCTTCGGGCATGCCCGTATCGCTCCGGATGCTCTTGGGACACCAGAATGTGAGCAGCTTCAAGTTATCGGTATGTCAGTCAGAATGGAGAGAGATAAAGGTTGTCACAAAATTAACATTAAAGTAACAATGCAACCCATGAGAATGATGCGGCTCAGCAACACCTCTCTCATCCCTTTTTGCCTGTATGGCTGCTGCGAAGAACCAGGGTAGACATCTACCCTGGTATTTTTTATTTCTGGTTCAACAAGTTGGCTGCATTGCCATATTCCAGCTCGCCCAGCCTGAACAGGCAGAACTCCCCGGGCACCATCTTCACCCAATTCTCGTTGCCGGTGAGCGGCCGGGTGGCGATCAGGGTCACCACATCGTTCGGCGTGGTTTCACTCTGAAAGTCGATGGCCACATCCTCATCCAGCAGACGGGCTTCGCCAAAGGGAGCCCTGCGCGTCAACCAGTAAAGGTTGTTGCTGCAATAGGTCATCACGAACTCTCCGTCCGACAGCAGCATGTTGAACACCCCGAGCCCGCGCAGCTCGTCGCACAGGGTCGCGAGGTAGCGGAACATGGCGGGGAAATTTGCCGGCCGTTTGGGGTACTTGTGCTCCAGCCTGTCGAGCAGCCAGCAGAAGGCGTGCTCGCTGTCGGTGTCGCCTACCGGGCGGTGCCGCCCCGTGGGCAGCCTCTTGTAACCGGTCAACTGGCCATTGTGGGCAAAGGTCCAGTAACGGCCCCACAGTTCGCGGGTAAAGGGGTGGGTGTTTTCCAGGGAGACACACCCCCGGTTCGCCTGCCGGATATGGCTGACCACGGCACGGCTCTTGATGGGCAGTGCCTGGACCAGCTTGGCGATGGGAGACTGGGCACTGGGTTCGGGATCCTTGAAGGTGCGAAAACCCCGCCCCTCATAGAAGGTGATCCCCCAGCCATCCTTGTGGGGACCTGTCTTGCCTCCCCGCAGCATCAGCCCGGTAAAGCTGAAGCAGATGTCGGTCGGCACATTGGCACTCATGCCGAGCAGTTCGCACATATACCATCCACTCCCTGAATGTCTTGACTCTGGTTTCGTCAATCAACCGTCACGGCTGGACGAGAGGGCCGGTATGGTCACCCATCCCCCCTCTCAATCCCGGATCGTTGATTACTTGGCCATCTCTTTTTCAACCAGCTGGATCAGGATGTGGATCACCTTGATGTGCACTTCCTGGATGCGGTCGGCATAACCGAAGTGCGGCACACGGATCTCCACATCGGCCAGACCAGCCATCTTGCCGCCGTCCTTGCCGGTCAGGGCAATCACCTTCATCCCTTTGGCACGGGCCGCCTCGATGGCTTTGAGGATGTTGCCGGAGTTGCCGCTGGTGGAGATGCCGAGCAGCACGTCACCACGGCGGCCGACGGCCTCCACATAGCGGGAGAAGACATAGTCATAGCCAAAGTCGTTGGAGACGCAGGAGAGGTGGCTGGGATCGGAGATGGCGATGCCGGCATAGCCTGGGCGGTTCTCGCGATAACGACCGGTCAGCTCTTCGGCAAAGTGCATGGCATCGCAGTGGGAGCCGCCGTTGCCGCAGGAGAGTACCTTGCCTTCCTGCTTGAAGGAGTCGGCGAGCAGCCTGGCCGCCGCCTCGATGTTTTTCAGATTTTGCTCATCTGCCAGGAACGCCTGAAGCACGCTGGCAGCCTCGGTCAACTCGTTGCGGATCAGTTCTTGGTACATGGTTCTTGAAATCTCGTCGTCCAACATAGGGTGGCGGCATTGTCGCACAAGCCAGTCCAATCGTCGCCCCCCGCCCGCCAAGATGGGGCGGGCAGCGCGTTATGGAGATCACAGAGCCAAGGTAACAGGCTTGTAAACAGCTTGATAAGTTTGTGCGTATGAATTACAACAGGGGCCATATCCAACAGGTCAGACCTCTGGATCAGTTAACGCCAATTTCCCAACCTCGGCAATTCATGCAAGGAGCAAACAATGACGACGACCCTCACTCTGCTCGGGGTGATCCTGGTGATCGGCGCCATGGCCTATCGCCGTGCGTCCCTGTTCACCGCCACGCTTGCCACGGCCGCCGCCCTGGTCGCCGGCACCTTCTATGGCCATGTACCCCTGCTGGTGTGGGCGCTGTTCGCGGTGATAGCCCTGCCCCTCAATCTGGTGGAGTTTCGCCGTAACCAGCTGACCAAGCCGCTGTTCAAGATCTACAAGTCCATCATGCCGGAGATGTCCCGAACCGAGAAGGAAGCAATCGAAGCGGGGACGACCTGGTGGGAAGCGGATCTGTTTGCCGGCAACCCTGACTGGAAGAAGCTGCACGCCATTCCGGTGAGCACCCTCAGCGCCGAGGAGCAGGCCTTCATGGACGGCCCGGTTGAAGAAGTGTGCCGCATGGTCAACGACTGGGAAGTGACCCACGAGCGTGCCGATCTCTCTCCCGAGGTGTGGCAATACCTGAAGGACAACAAGTTCTTCGCCATGATCATCAAGAAGAAATATGGCGGGCTGGAGTTCTCCGCCTACGCCCAGTCCTGCGTGCTGCAAAAGCTGTGCGGCGCCAGCGCCGTGCTCGCCTCCACCGTCGGCGTTCCCAACTCCTTAGGGCCGGGTGAGCTGCTGCAACACTACGGTACTGACGAGCAGAAGGATTACTACCTGCCCCGTCTGGCTGTCGGCAAGGAGATCCCCTGTTTCGCCCTGACCAGCCCGGAAGCGGGTTCTGATGCGGGCTCGATTCCCGACTTCGGCATCGTCTGCAAAGGCGAGTGGGAAGGGGAAGAGGTGCTCGGCATGCGCCTGACCTGGAACAAGCGCTACATTACCCTGGCTCCCATCGCCACCGTACTCGGCCTCGCCTTCAAGCTGCGTGACCCTGACCACCTGCTGGGTGAGGAAGAAGAGCTCGGCATTACCTGCGCCCTCATTCCGACCCACATCAAGGGGGTCGACATCGGCCGTCGCCACTTCCCGCTCAACGTGCCGTTCCAGAACGGCCCGACCCGCGGCAAGGACGTGTTTGTACCGCTCGACTTCATCATCGGCGGTCCGGCCATGGCCGGTCAGGGCTGGCGCATGCTGGTGGAGTGTCTCTCCGTCGGCCGCGGCATCACCCTGCCCTCCAACAGCACGGGCGGCGTCAAGATGCTGGCCCTGGCCACCGGAGCCTACAGCCGCATCCGTCGCCAGTTCAAGCTGCCGATAGGCAAGATGGAAGGGATTGAAGAGCCGCTGGCACGCCTGGGTGGCAACGCCTACATCATGGGCGCCGCCGCCAAACTGACGGTCACCGGCATCGATCTCGGTGAAAAACCCTCGGTCATCTCCGCCATCGTCAAGTACCACCTCACCGACCGCGCCCAGAAGTGCATCATTGATGCCATGGATATCCATGGCGGCAAGGCCATCTGCATGGGGCCGAACAACTATCTGGCCCGTGGCTATCAGGGGGCGCCCATCGCCGTGACCGTCGAAGGAGCCAATATCCTGACCCGCAGCATGATCATTTACGGTCAGGGAGCCATCCGTTGCCACCCCTACGTGTTGCCGGAGATGCTGGCAGCCAGCCACCCCGACAAAGAGCAGGCGCTGAAAGATTTCGACAAGGCGATGTTCAGCCACGTGGGCTTTGCCATCAGCAACCTGGTGCGCAGCTTCTGGCTGGGGCTGACCAGTGCCCGCTTCGCCGCCGCGCCCTACAAGGATCAGACCAAGGGCTACTATCAGCAACTATCCCGCCTCTCCGCCAACCTGGCCTTCCTGTCAGACATGGCGATGGGCACCCTGGGTGGCGAGCTCAAGCGCAAAGAGCGGGTCTCTGCCCGCCTTGGCGATGTGCTGAGCCAGCTCTATCTGGCCTCCAGCGCCCTCAAGCGCTATCAGGATGAAGGACGCCAGCAGGCCGACCTGCCGCTGCTGCACTGGGCACTGCAAGACGCCCTGTTCAAGGCTCAGGAAGCGATCGACGAGTTGCTGCGCAACTTCCCGAACCGCTGGATTGGTCTGGCCCTGCGCGCCATCGTGCTGCCCCTTGGTCGCGACCTGAAGCGTCCCTCCGACAAGCTCGACAGCCAGGTGGCCCGCCTGCTCCAGGTGCCAAGTGCCACTCGCAGCCGTCTGGCCGAGGGCCAATATCTGACGCGCGAGGAGGGCAACCCCTTCGGGCTGCTGGAACAGGCGCTGGACGATGTGCTGACCGCAGAGCCGCTGTTTGACAAGGTGTGCAAAGCCGAAGGGAGCAAACGCCCCTTCACCCAGCTCGACAAGGTGGCAGAGGCGGGCCTGAGCCTCGGTGTCATCAACCAGGCCGAAGCGGACCTGCTGCGGCGCGCCGAGGAGAGTCGCCTTCGCACCATCAACGTCGATGACTTCGATCCCGTCGACCTGGTGGCCAACAAGGCACTGTTTGAAGCCTCCGCCTATCACAGGGCAGCTTGATGCCTCTGATGCCAGAACGCCTCCCTTGTGGAGGCGTTTTTCATGAAAGGGCTGGTGGATGGCATTCGATACGAAGAAAGAGAAACCGACTGGATCATATTTTGGATATCAATCCGTTTCCTATATTGAATGAAGCGGTTAAGGTAAGCACAGGATCACACACAGGATTGCATAATGGATGATCAAATCCTGATTATTGATGATGAAGATCTTCCCCAATCAGCACCGCGTCCCGCCGGCTGGAAGGTGATGATAGTGGACGATGAACCCGAAGTGCATCGCATCACCAAAATCACCCTGAACAAGTTTGAATTCGACGGCAAGCCGATCGATTTTCTGCACGCCTACTCTGCGGCTGAAGCCAAAGCCTTGCTCGCCCTCACCCCGGATGTCGCCCTGCTGCTGCTCGACGTCGTCATGGAGGTCGACCATGCCGGTCTCGAGGTGGTCAAGTTCGTGCGCGACGAGCTGCAAAACAAGATGGTGCGCATCGTGCTGCGAACCGGTCAGCCCGGCCAGGCCCCGGAAGATGACGTGGTGACAAACTACGACATCAACGACTACAAAGACAAGACCGAGCTCACCTCCCAGAAACTGCGCACCCTGCTGCGCGCCAGCCTGCGCTCTTACCGGGACATCCGAACCCTTGAGAGCAATCGACAGGGCTGGAGAAGGTCATCGAGGCGTCCAAGGGGATCTTCGAGCAGCGTGCCCTGCGCCAGTTCGTCGAAGGAGCCCAGACCCAGCTCAGCGCCCTGCTCAATCTGGAAGAGTCCCAGATTTACGATGTGAAGCACTTGGCGTATGAGGTGCGGGATCAGGTGCTCGAGCCTCTGCTCAGCGATGGTCCCATGCTGCGCCTCGTCGATGCGCCGGAAATCCTGCGCTGTGCCATGGCCAAGGGAGCCAATGTCTACGATGGCAACCAGATGGTGCTCTATTGCCAGAATGCCCGTCATCACCTGCTGTTCCACATCGAGACCACTCGCCCGCTCAGCCAGATGGATACCGGGCTGCTGAGCCTGTTCACCGAAAACATCATAGTGGCGCTGGAGAATATCCGGCTCAACGAGGTGATCGGTGACAACCAGCGAGAGATCATCTATCGCATCGGCGAACTGGTGGAGAGCCGCTCGAAGGAGTCCGGCTTGCACGTCAAGCGGGTGGCCCTCTACACCGAACTGTTCTGCAAGCTGCTCGGCATGAATGAGGACAGGTGCGAGCTCATCAAACGGGCCTCTCCCCTGCACGACATCGGCAAGGTGGGGATCCCGGACGCCATCTTGCACAAACCTGGCAAACTCACTCCCGAGGAGTGGGAGATCATGAAAACCCACGCCCAGCTTGGGCAGGACATGCTCTCCGGCAGTGACCTGGCCCTGTTCCAGATAGGCGCCACCATCGCGGGCAACCATCACGAGAAGTGGAATGGCAGCGGCTATCCCCGCGGGTTGAAGGGAGAGGACATTCCGCTGGAAGGACGCATCGTCGCCCTGGCGGATGTGTTCGATGCTCTGGGCTCCGATCGTTGCTACAAGCAGGCCTGGCCGCTGGATCAGGTGCTGGCGCTGATCAAGGAGGAGAAAGGAGAGCACTTCGACCCCCTCCTGGTGGACCTGATGCTGGCCAATCTGGAGAAGTTCCTCGATATTCGCGAGCAGTACAAAGACATCTATATCGGCGCTCACTGATATCGGATGCACCCCATCCACTTGCCACCATGAAGAAGCCGCCCATTGGGCGGCTTCTTTGCAATGTGCGCGGAATTATTGCTCCGGCAGATTGAGATCCAGTTTGGGGGTTGCTGGCGTCTCTTCAAGTTGCGCCTTCTGCGCCGCCATCGCCTTGTGCAGAGTGCGGCGCTTTTGCAGCAGAATGAAACCACCCGCCCCCAGCAAGAGCAGCAACACGCCACCTCCCCCCAGCGCCCAGGGCAGCCAGACCGGACTCTCCCGCTCCTCGAACCGGTCGGGGGTGGCGGCGGATGCGGGCATGGCCGCAGAGGGTGCGGGAGGGGGGGGAGGCGTTGCTATGGTGAACGACTTGGCCGGCAATTGCAGTTGCACCTCGCGACCGAGCCGGGTTGTTCCAAAGAGGGTGGCCTCCACCTTGTACTGCCCTGCCGCCTTGAGGGCGGAGAGATCCACGCCAAAACGCGGTGCTGTCGCCACCTCGTTGAACGTCATGCTACTGCCGCCGCCGTCGATGGCCTTGCCCTGGATGACCACGGAGGCGGGATCCAGTTCATCCACATCGATGACCAGAGAGAGCTTGGCTCCCCCCTCCCCGGAGGGGGGATTCAGGGAATAGCTGACCGGCCAGGGGTAGAGCAGCACCTGCTGTGACTGGGCTCGTGAGAAGACCTCATTGCCGGTGCTGAAGAGGGCTCGGTATTTTCCCGCAGGGACGTCCAGTACCGCCTCGGCGGTCAAGATACCGTCCCCCGGCACTTCGTCCACCCCCTTGCCATCATCCATGTAGCGTCCCAGGGTCTCCTCGAACACGGGATCGCTACTCTGGCTGGCATCGTTGAACTGCTGCAGCTTGACGGTCATGCCCAGATCGGTGAGGTAGTAACCCGCCCCAGGCGCCGCGCCATCGATCAGCAGACGGGATTGCAGTTTGACACGCTCACCCTGATAGAGGCGGGCCGGCAGCGGCTCGCTCTCGACCTGGATGTCGGTGAGCAGGCGCACCCGATTGTCGGGGTCCACCTCTCCGATCGCCTGCCAGGGGCCGGGTATGGGGTCGCGGATGGTGATGAGATCCTGATCCTTGAGGGGCAACCAGCCCACGTCGGGCGGCTTGACCTTGCCCACATAGAGCTTGCTGCCATCGGGCCGCACCAAGATCACCGAAGGCGTCCCCGGCTTGCGCTTGATGATGAAGGTGATCTCCTTCACGCCGTAATCGATGCGAAAGCGGTTGTCGAGCAGAGGAATGTCGGAAGGCGCAAACACCTCGTTGGCCGCGGCCGGGAGGGAGGCCAGCAGCAGCAGCCCCCAAAGCGATCTCATTGCCGCCACAGGCAGGCACCTCCTTTTTTCTGTACCAGATCCAGCCTCGCTTCATGGACAGCCGCCACCTCGTCGCTCGCGCGAACCACCCTGAGCGGCGGGCGATTGCTCTCCAGACGACGAATGCCGGTATCCTGGCTGGTCTCGCTCTCGCTGGTTTCGCTCGCCAGATTGAGTTTGGTCTGGCCACCCGTCATCAGGAGGTAGACGTCCGCCAGGATCTCCGCATCAAGCAAGGCGCCGTGCAGGGTACGGTGAGAGTTGTCGATGCCGTAGCGATCGCACAACACGTCCAGGTTGTTGCGCTTGCCCGGGAAGAGATCCCGCGCCATCGCCAGGGTATCCGTGATGCCGCAGATATCCGCCGTCTTGAAGTTCAGACCGAGCTTGCTGAACTCATAGTCCATGAAGCTCACGTCAAAGGGGGCGTTGTGGGCGATGAGCTCGGCGCCGCGAATGAACTCGATGAAATCGTCCGCTATCTGGTTGAAAGAGGGCTTGTCAGCCAGGAAAGCATCCGTGATGCCGTGCACGGCGATGGCCTCGGGGTCCACCAGCCGATCCGGCTTGATGTAGACGTGGAAATGGTTGCCGGTGAGTTTGCGGTTGATCACCTCCACACAGCCGATCTCGATGATGCGGTGCCCAAGATAGACAGGGCCGCCCGCGGTGTTCATGCCGGTGGTTTCGGTATCCAGAATGATCTGGCGATTCAGTTGGGGTGTGCTCATGATCAAATCCATGTCAAACTTCGGTTTTACTCGCTAGTTTACCCCAAGCCTCTCGCTAAAACAGATTGATTGCTCATGTTGAAACAGATTGATTTATTCACGGATGGCTCCTGCTTAGGCAACCCGGGCCCCGGCGGCTATGGTGCCGTCATGGTCTATGGCAAGCATCGCAAGGAGATCTCCGCAGGTTTTCGATTGACCACCAATAACCGGATGGAGCTGATGGCCGCCATCATGGGGCTGCGGACCCTGAACGAACCCTGCCAGGTGCGGCTTACCACCGACAGCCAGTATGTGCGCCAGGGGATCACCCAATGGATCATCGGCTGGAAGAAGAAGGGCTGGATGACCGCCAACCGTCAGCCGGTCAAGAACGTCGATCTCTGGCAGGCCCTGGATGCGGAAGTGGCCCGTCACCAGATCGAATGGCTCTGGGTGAAAGGACACTCGGGCCACCCGGAAAACGAACGCTGTGACGAGCTTGCCCGTGAGGCCGCCAGCGGCAAGCAGCTTGCCGAAGACAGCGGCTACCAGCCCTGATGCCCGCTAGCCGCCCTGGCGCGCCATTCCTGGCGCGGCCATCGACTCCGGCAGCCGCCAGCGGCGACGCACCGGAGTAACGGGGAAACGCCGCTTGCGGGCGGCAATCACGTAAACAGACGCCAGGGAGCGGCAATAGTCCCGCCCCAGACTCTCCCGCCACCAGCCGATCTTGCTCTGCCTGCCCATGAAGGAGAAACCGAACCGCTCGTCGAACATCACCTCGCAGCCGAGCAGTTGCAGCCAGTCGGTCACCCGTGCGGGCGTGAACATGCGGGCAGACCAGGGCAGATGCCGCCGCATGAAGGGCAGATAGTGGCCCAACCCCACCAGGCTGAGCGGGTTGTAACCGCTGACAATGAGCCAGCCATCGTCGGTCAGCACCCGTTCTGCCTCCCGCAGCACCTGATGAGGATCCGGCGAGAAATCGAGGCAGTGAGCCAGCAGGCAGGCATCCACGCTCCCCGATCGCACCGGCAAGGCGAGCGGATCCCCCTGGATGTCCAGCAGCCGTCCGCCGGGAGCGACACCTATTTGATGGCGAATGGTGGAACAGCCGCAGGAGAGTTCGGCGCTCAGGGCTCCTATCTTGAGCAAGTGATAGCCAAAGAGGTGGGGGCACCAGTTGTCGAGGCGCTCCTGAAGCTCGGCGGCCACCCAGTCCCCCATGGGCAGTGCGGACCAACTGGTCGGAAGCGCGATCTGTTGTTCGGTACGTGCCAGTTGCATAATGGGACCAACTCGGGGCGAATGCCATCCAGTTATATAAGATCCCTTCCTTAAAGAGAACACAAGAGACCTCGACCCATGTATACCGTCATCACAGTTCCCGCCTTCAGCGACAACTACATCTGGTTGATCCGTCATGAAAATCACTGCCTGGTCGTCGATCCGGGCGAGGCCGCTCCCGTGCTGGAACGGCTGGCTGCGCTGGATCTGGTGCTGGATGCCATCCTCCTGACCCATCACCACCGCGATCACGTCGGGGGCGTATCCGAGTTGCTGCAACACTTCCCCCACGCTCGTCTCTATGGCCCCAAGCATGACCCCATGCCGGACCATCACGGCCAGTGGCTCGACGACGGGGATCAGATCAACTGGCATGGCCTGAGTCTGGATGTCCTCCATGTACCCGGTCATACCCTGGGGCACATCGCCTATTACGGCCAGGGCATGCTGTTTTGTGGCGATACCCTCTTCAGCGCCGGTTGCGGCCGTCTGTTCGAAGGTACCCCGGCACAGATGCACACTTCCCTGCAACGGCTCGCGGCACTGCCCGATGAGACCCTCCTTTATTGTGCCCATGAATACACCCTCTCCAACCTGCGTTTCGCCCATGCGGTCGAGCCCGACAACCTGGCGATCCAGCGGCAGATCGGCGTGATCAGCAAACTGCGTCAGCAGGGCCTCCCGAGTCTCCCCTCCCGGCTGGGAGATGAGCGGAATTTCAATGTTTTTCTGCGCTGCGAGCAGGACTCGGTAAAATTTTATGCTGAGAAATACGCCCTTAAATGCTTGGAAAATCCAGAGGATACCTTCGCTGTTCTGCGGGCCTGGAAGGACGTTTTTTGAACAAACCTTGATCAGGGGGGCATTGCCCCTTATGATGCGAGCTGTTTTTCCACAGATGACCTGAGCGAGATGAAGCTACGAACGGCCTTATTGGCAGCGCTGTTTCTCAGCGGCTGTCAAAACCTGAGCCATCAGGATGACCGGGCGGTAACGGCAATCGAGCCGATCAAATCCCCCCAAGTCAGCAAGAAAACGTACAAAAAACACTCTTCGCGGATGCTGTTCGGCGACGAACAGATAGAAGAGCTGGATGACACTGATAACCTGTGGGTGCGTATCAGCGATGATATGCAGCTGGACTCGCACGATAATGCCCGGGTTCGCCAACAGCGTGATTGGTTGTTGCGCAATGATAAGCATATGGCGACCATTGCCAGCCGGGCTGAGCCCTACCTGTATCTGATGGTAGAGGAAATCGAACGGCGTGAGCTGCCAATGGAGCTTATTACCATCCCCATGATCGAGAGCATGTTCGATCCCAATGCCCGCTCCCGCAGCAATGCGGTCGGTCTTTGGCAGTTCGTTCCTGCAACCGGCAAGAATTTCGGCCTGCGCCACGACAACTGGTACGACGGTCGACGCGATGTCCTGGCATCCACCAATGCTGCACTGGATTACCTGGAGTACCTGAACCGGTTCTTCGACGGTGACTGGCTGCAGACCCTGGCCGCTTACAATGCCGGTGAAGGTCGGGTGCGCAACGCCATCACCCGCAACGAACGGGCTGGTCGTCCGACCGACTACTGGTCGCTGGACCTGCCCCGCGAAACCCGGATGTATGTGCCCAAGATCCTGGCCATGGCCGACATGATCCGCAATGCGGACAAATACAATGTCACCCTGCCGGTGCTGGCCAACAAGCCGCAATTGCGAACCATCAATACCGGTGGTCAGATTGATTTGAACGTGGCCGCCCAGCTGGCTGGCGTTTCCGCCTCCCAGCTCAAGGCGCTTAATCCTGCGCTCAAGCGTGGCATGACCTCACCGCAGGGCCCTTACAACCTGCTGGTCCCCGTCGAGTACGCCGACACCCTGGAGCTGGCCCTGGCCGATCTGCCCCAGCGTGAACGTACCCGTGGCGTGCGCTCCTATCAGGTCACCAGTGGTGATACGCTGTCACGGATCGCCCAGAATCACGGGGTGACCGTGCAACAGCTCAAGCTGGCCAACAACATGCGCGGCAACAACCTGCGCCGTGGCCAGAGCCTGATCATCCCCAATGGCGGGCGCGCAACCCAGGTTGCCCAGAGCAAGCCACAGCAGCTCGCCAGCCGCAGTGGTGGCAAGGTGAACTATCAGGTGCGCTCCGGTGACAACCTGTGGAGCATCAGCCAGGCACACGGGGTCACCCACGCCGACCTGGCCAAGTGGAACGGCCTGAACGCCAAGTCGGCCCTCAAGCCTGGCATGAAGCTGGTGGTCTGGCCCAAGCAGGGCAAGAGCAGCAACAAGTCCATGGTCTATCAGGTGCGCCGCGGTGATTCCCTCTCCTCCATCGCAGCCCGCTTCCAGGTCGCCGTCAACGATGTGATGCGCTGGAACCAGCTCGGCAAGAGTGACTATCTCAAGCCGGGTCAGGAGTTGACCCTGTTCGTGAAGAACAACAGCTGATCGCTCGTCGCAATCCAAAAAATACCCCGCTTGATGCGGGGTATTTTTTTGTCTGCATGAACCAGCGGCGACGCCGCTCTCCCCTGAGGGATGACTCAGGGAGTGATGGCCTGGGCCGCAAAGCGCGCCAGAATGGGGTTGTGGTCAGAGGCATCGGTAGCCGGTGAACTCACCTCCACCAGATCCAGATTGCGATAGTAGAGGTGATCCAGCGGGCGGCCAAAAGCGGTGCGACGCAGATCAGGCACAGGTATGGCCTCCTGCAGGCCAAGCTCGCCCACCAGCTTGTTCAACCAGAACGCGCGCTTGTCGCTCCAGGTGTTGAAATCGCCGCCCAGGATGACCGGCCCCTGGTGGCGATGGATCAACGCAGTCAGATCGTTGAGCTGCTCGCGGAAGGTCGCCATGCCCAGTTCGAAATTGACCGCATGGAGATTCACCACCAGCACGCCGTCAGGATCCCCCTGCAAGGGATAGAGACTGACCAGACCTGACTTGGGGATACGCAGCAGGGGTTCGGGGGAACGGACGCCACAGACAAACGCCTGCGGCGTTTTCGCCACTGTCATCACGCCAAAGGAGACACCTCCCTGGGTGAAGGCCTGCAACTGCTGCCATTGGAAATCGCCTCTCTTCAGCCAGTCCAGCATCTCGGGCCGGGTCGCCGACTCTTGCAGCAGCACCAGATCCTGGGACTTGGCATACTCATCCAGCCCTTCCCGCCAGTTCTTGCGTTGTCCCTTGTAGAGGTTCCAGACGGTGATGCCAAATTCCCTCGGCAAGGCCGTGGAGGCGAGCGCCACCAGAGGTGGTCTGTCACAGCTTGCGCCAGGTATGATACCTGCCGCAGTCACCAGATGATCTTGATCCGGTACCTCGAAGCAACCGACCAGCCCCAACGTCAGCAGGGACGTTCCCAGAATCCGATAACTATTTTTCATTGGCTAACAATCACCTGCCTCTGCAAGACGACATGGCCCTCACACAGGCCACGGTCGCCGACTAGTCTCATTATTCGTGTCCGGCCCGACTCATCCAGAAGGAGTTCAACGATGGCGAGACAGCACCAGTACCGCGTGACATTTTACGATCAACAGGGAACCTGTCATCAAGTGGAGCTTTCCACCGTCTATCAAATCAGGCGGGATCCCCAATGTGATCTCTGTCTGTTCGACACCCGGCAGTGCGTGGGGTCGGAAGAGATGCTGGAGCGCATGATACGGCAAAAAACCGGGCTTGAGCAGGAAATATCCATCATCAATGCCCGGCTCATCTGAGCAGACTCAGACCGGCACGGGGCGAGATTTGCCCTGATCGTCGATGGCCACATAGGTGAAGACGCCCTCGGTCACGCAGTACCGCTGGGCTTCGTTCTCCCGCAATACCGGCTTGACCCAGACCTCCAGTTTGAGTCGCATGGAGCTGCGACCAATCTTGAGGCAGCGACCGTAACAGCACACCACGTCACCCACCTTGACCGGGCTGTGGAAGGTCATCCCCTCCACCGAGACGGTACAGATGCGCCCTTTTGCCAGCTCCTTGGCCATGATGCCCCCACCTATATCCATCTGGGACATGATCCACCCGCCGAAGATATCGCCATTGGGGTTGGTATCGGCTGGCATTGCCAGGGTTCTCAGCAACAGCTCCCCATCGGGGTGGCGCTTGGTCTCTTCCATCATTACCGCTCTCTTTATCATGGATGGCGGCATGATAGGGGGCGATCCCCCCCTTGGCAAACCTCAATTGTCCCGGAGCGCGCGCCGTATCTGGTTTGCACGCCAGATGACCGACTCCGGGGCCCGGATGGCGACGACCCGTTCAGCCCTTCAAGGCCGCACCGTCCGCAAACCAGTGGGCCGGATCCGGCCAGCGATAGACGAAACCAAGCTGCTGGCAGATGCGCTGACCTTCGATGGGAGCAAACTCCCCCGCCGGCTCGACGAACTGCGGCGGCACCAGCCCGAGCAGGCGGCTCGCGAAGGGGTAGAGCTGCTCCCGGCGTGGGTGAACGGGGGCACTCAGATTGTAGGCATCCCCATCCTGCCCCCGGGCCAGCATCAGCTCACAGGCGGCCACCACGTCGTCCAGATGCACCAGGTTCACAGCCTGGCCTCCCCCGGCCAGCGTCTTGCCCGCCAGAAAACGGCCGGGGTGACGGTCAGGACCATAGAGTCCGGCCGGGCGCAAGATCATGGCGCAGTCAACATGCCCTTCCAGCACGGCAAGCTCGGCCGCCCGCATCCGCAAGCCTCTGTCATGGGCTGGAGCGGGCGTATCATCCTCCCCCTGTCCGGCCCCCCAGACCGAAGTCGCGCTGATAAACAGAACCCTCTGAACACCCGCCTCCCTCGCCTGTCGACACAGGCTGGCCACGGACGCCGGGTAATCACCGGTCTTGCTGGGGGGCACGCAGATCACTAGGTCATGACAACGAAAAGGCAGTGGCCCCATGTCAGGGGTGAGCAACAGCGGCCAGGCGGCAATACCCTCCCCCCGCAGCCGTTCAGCCTTTTCGGCCGTACTGACCGTCACCGCGATAGATTGCCCCTGCTCTTGCAATGCCCTGACCAGGGGCAACCCCAGCCAGCCGGCGCCCACGATACCCGTCTGATACTCAAATTCGTTCGTCATACCCGGATCCTGACAAAAAAAAAACGGCCATCCAATGATGACCGTCGAAAGTAACGAAGGAAATAGCCGGACTAACCGGTTACCTCCCACAGCGGGAAAATCGGGAGCGCACGCTCCTAATTCGTGGGCCTATCCTAGTGGCAGCGCGGTCAAAAAGCTTTGAAGCGGATCACAGTTGAAAAGGATTTCTGAAAGCGCTTTCACTGTTTTGCAAAAAAGTCGACCCGCACGGGGCCAACTTCATGACTCAGGCCACAGATTCCCGCCGTACCAGTTCGGCTTCGAATTTGAGCGCCAGCCCCTCTACCGGCTTGTGATCCAGCAGCCTCAGGGCCAGCTCAGCGGCCCGCTCTCCCATCTCCTCGATGGGGTAACGTACCGTGGTGAGCTTGGGATAGATGTATCGGGCATAGGGAATGTCATCAAAACCGACCACAGAGACCTGCTGGGGTATTTTGTAACCCCGCTCCAGCAGACAGGAGATGGCCCCCGCCACCATGGCATCGTTGAAACCCAGCACAGCGCTGAACTCGACGCCGCGCGCCAGCAGCTCGCTCATGGCCACATAGCCACCTTTTTCGTCGGCATAGGCACGGCCGATGAGGGCAGGATCCAGCTCGATACCTGCCCGTTGCAGGGCGAAGCGATAGCCGGCCATCCGCTGCTGACCATCCACAAACTCCTCGTCATCGGAGGTGACGAAGGCAATCTTGCGATGTCCCGCGTCCAGCAGATGCTGGCAAGCCGTGGTGATGCCGGCCTGGTTGTCCAGCCAGACGCAGCGATCCTCGCAGCCTGGCACCTGACGGTTGATGAAGACGATGGGGGTCGTGCCCGACGCCAGCTCGCTGAGCTCTTCGTCAGGCAGCGCCTTGCTGTGAAGGATAAGGGCATCACACTGGCGCTGCAGCAGCGCCTGGATGGCGTGCCGCTCACGGGTCGCGTCGTGGTTGCCGGACACCACGATGGTGAACTTGTTCGCCTTGTCGACCATGCTTTCGATGCCGCGCATCATCTGGGCGAAGAAGGGGCCGCCACACAGATCCCCCACCAGCACACCGATACAGTTGGAGCGCTTGCTCACCAGGGCCTGGGCGAAGCTGTTTGGACGAAAGCTGAGCTCCTTCATGGCCGCGAGGACAGCCTCGCGCTTCTCGGGCGCCACCTGCGCCGTGTTGTTGATCACTCGAGACACTGTCGAAATGGAGACATTCGCCAGCTGAGACACATCTTTGATCGTTGCCACTCTCGATTCCTTTGTTGGAAAAGCCTGTCAGTGATTATCGGGCATTGTATCGAACCTGACAGACCAAGACGCGGCGCCCGATCACCTGGCAGGTTTCCTTTTGTAACAAAGCTTAAGGGATGATAACCATTTTGGGGCAAGAATGGGAGGCCGCCGCCACAACGACTGCCCCCCGAACTCAATAGGCGTGATTCAGCTCGCGTTCCGACATAAAACGCAAAGGCTGCTGCAGCTTGTGTTGATAGATGAGATCGAAAGAGAGCACGTTCTGGACATAGTTGCGCGTCTCCCGATAGGGGATGCTCTCCACCCAGACATCCATCGGCTTGTTGTCGCTCTGCTCGCGCCAGCGCTTGACCCGGCCAGGACCCGCATTGTAAGCCGCCGCCGCAAGGATCCGGTTGCCGTCATACACATCCAGCAGGCGCTTGAGGTAGGCGCTGCCAAGACGAATGTTCATGGCCGGGTCGAACAGTTGCTGCTCGTTGCGATAGGGCACCCCAAGCTTGCCGGCCGTCTCTTTCGCGGTGGCAGGCATCAGCTGCATCAACCCCCTCGCCCCGACCGGTGACTGGGCCAGGGGATAGAGTGCGCTCTCCTGACGGGAGATGGCGTAGAGCAGACTGGTGTTCATGGTGCGCTCTTGTGCCATCTGGGAGAAGGTGCGCTTGAGGGGCAGTGGGAAGCGCAGGTCCAGCGCATCCCAGGCCTCGGCACGGATGCTGGAGAGGATCGCCAGCTCGTGCCAGCCCTGGTTGAGGGCGATGTGGCCAAACTCCAGGCGCTGGGCCACGCTGTTGCGATCCATGTTGTGGATCCACTCAGAGCGGGCCGCCGTGATCTCGTTCATCGCCAGCAGTTCACGCACCCGCAGCAGGAAGGGCCAGCGGCGGCTGGCACTTTGCCAGTCCGGCACCTTGTGCGCCACGCTCTGGTTCTTCATGCGATAGGGCACACCGGTGCGCTGGGCCGCCATGAAGCCGTAGAAGCCGCGCAGGTTCGCAGTCTCGAGATAGAGGTCCCGCGCCGGTTTCTGCCGCCCCTGTTTCTCCAGCGAGCGCGCCATCCAGTAACGCCAGCGATCCTCTTTTTGCAGCCCCATGGGCATCCGCTTGACCCAGCCTTCGAGACCGTGCCAATCCTGCTCCCAGATGGCAAGACGGGCCCGCAGCTCCACCAGCTCCGGATCCTTGAGCCGCACCAGGGCCGTATCCAGCCAGGCGCGCTGGTCAGAAGAGCGGTCCAGTAACAGGCGGCGGGCGGCCGCCTTCTCCACCCGACTCACCTCGGCATGGTTCAGGCCGAAGCGACGGGTCATCTCCCCCAGCTGGCGCAGAACCGCGTCGGGCTCCTGGTTGGCGTAGCGGGCCAGCCCCAGGGAGAGCAGATGCCGCGACGGGGGCGCCGCCGTGAAGTTGGCCGGATTCATCGCCCGCACGGGTTGGTCATACAGGGCGATCATCTGATCGCCATACCCCTTCATGCCGCTGCCGAGCTGGGCCCCGAGGTGGCGAATGAGGTTGGGGTTCTGGGCCTCGAAAGCCAGGTTCATGCGCTCCCAGATCTTCTCCTGAGTGCGCAGACCCGCCTGCTGCCAGAGCTGGAACAGGGGATCGCAGGCATCAGGCCTGGATTGACCGCTTAACCAGAGCTTGCCTGCCTCCTGCAGGGCTTCACTCTGGTGCCCCGTGTAGTAGCGGGCCTGATAGTGCTGACAGAGCAGATCGGTGGAGCTTGGCTTGGCCGGATAGAAGCGCAGGAACTGGGACCACTGCTGGCTCTGGGCAAGATAGGTGAGATAGCTGCGCTCGAGCCGGTTGGACTGGGGGGTGTCCCCGTGCTGGCGGATGAAGCGGGTCACATCGTTGTAGTCTGCCGCCCCGGGACGGAACGCAAGCTGGTAGTAATCCAGATAGGGCAGCAGTGGATAGTGGATCAGGCGTGCCCGAAGCTGGCTGAATTTGACCTGATCATTGGCACGCACGGCCTCATGGGCCTGGCGATAGAGAGACTGCTCCATGGTCTGCGCGAAGGTAGGAGCCAACAGCCCCGGCATCCAGAGCGCAGACAAGATGATTCCCTGCACGACTTTCACGAATGGCATTCTCCCCTTGAAGGCATAACCACCGCCAAAGGGCGGTGGTGACATACCTTCATTCTACCCGCTAAGCACGGGGGCTACGCCACACTATTTTTATCGGTGCAGACGGGGCGATCACCGCGTACCTGGCGGCTGACATAGCGTTCAAGGTAGGGAACAGGGAGCGGCTTGGAGGCGAGGTATCCCTGGAAGAAATGGCAGCCCTGCGCCTGCAGAAACTCCAGTTGCTGGCGGGACTCCACCCCCTCCGCCGTCACGTTGAACCCCATGTGGCGGGCCATGGCGATCACGGCCTCGACGATAGCCATGTTGTCACCATCCTTGGGAATGTCCTGGATGAAAGAGCGGTCGATCTTGAGTTCGTCAGCCGGCAGCCGCTTGAGGTAGCTCAGGGAAGAGTACCCCGCCCCGAAGTCGTCGATGGCAAAGCTGATGCCCAGGGTCTTGAGTTCCGCCATCTTGCTGATGGTGTCTTCCGCATGACCCAGCACCACCGACTCGGTGATCTCCAGGTTGAGGCAGGCGGGATCCATGCCGGTGGCCGCCAGCACATCGTGAATGCGATCGACAAAGTCGGGAGCATGGAACTGTTTGGCGCTCACGTTGACCGAGAGCTGGGGGACGTGGATCCCGTTCTCCTCCCAGGAGACGTACTGGGTACAGGCTTCGTGCAATACCCAGTTGCCGATGTCGACAATGAGATCCGTCTCCTCGGCAATGGGGATGAACTCGGCAGGCGACACCAGGGCACGCCCGGGGGGTTGCCAGCGGATCAGCGCCTCGACACCGATGATCTCTCCCTCCGCCACCATGTGCTGGGGCTGGTAGTGGAGAGTCAGCTCCCCATTGTCGAGGGCACTGCGCAGCTCGTTGTGAATGTGCAGACGCCGGTCGGCCTGCAACTGCATGGAGGCATCAAAGAAGCGCCGGGTCTTGCGGCCCGCCGATTTCGCCTGATACATGGCGGTGTCAGCCTGCTTGAGCAGATCCCCCGCCTCCTGCTCCCGACCGGGGAAGAGGGTGATGCCGACACTGGCGCCGATGTGCAGCACCTGGCCTCTGAAATCATAGGGGGCGGCGATCTCCCCGATCAGCCGCTCCGCGATGAGATCGGCCTGCATCTCCGCCTGGGGCGGGCTGATGGAGAGCGCTGGCAGCAACAACACGAACTCGTCGCCGCCGAGACGGGCCAGACAATCCCCCTGGCGCACCAGCCGCTTGAGACGGCTGGCCACCTCCTTGAGCAGCCAGTCGCCGGTGGCGTGACCCAGGGAATCATTGATGGTCTTGAAGTGGTCGAGATCGATGAACAGCAGGGCCCCGATGAGGTGACTGCGATTTGCATCGGTGAACGCCTGGGTCAGGGTTTCGTGCAGCTGACGGCGATTGGGCAGGCCGGTCAGCTCGTCATAGAAGGCGAGATCCTGAATGCGGCGCTCCGCCGCCTTGCGCTCGGAAATATCCTCGAAGAAGATGACATAGTGGCTGATCCCCCCCTTCTCATCCTGCACCGGCGTGACGATCTCCCACTGGGGATAGGCGTGACCGTCGGCGTGCAGGCGCAGGGTTTCCCCCTGCCAGCGATCCAGGGCGTTGAGCTCGTAACCCAGCCCTCCCAACCCCGACCAGAGATCGTTACCAAGATGCAAACCAATCACCCCCTGGTTGTCAAAGCCGGTGATCTGGCTGAAGGCGTAATTGACCCGCAGGATCTTGAACTCGGGATCCGTGATGATGATCCCTTCGTGAGTTTCAAAGGCCACCGCAGACAGCCGCATCAGGGCATCGCTTTGCAGGCGCTCCAGCTCGGCCACCATGCGCACCGAGAAGATGGTCAGGACAGAGTCCAGATCCGTGGTCCGGGTCTGGCTCGGGAACAGCAGGGCGAGATGACCCAGGATCTGACCGTTGCGATCGAGCAGCGGCTGGGCGTAATAGTGCTGGCACGGGGGCAGGTCGGGATACCCGGTCAGGGGTTCACTCACGGGGACCGCGCAGGAGGACCCCTGGCGATAGAGCTGCTGGCAGGGCATGTCACAGAGGGCATACTCCTTGACGTCGATGCCGTGGCTCGCCAGCACTCTCAGCCTGTCGAGACCAACCCGCTCCGTCAGCCAGACGGCAGTGGCTCCCAGGATATGGGCCAGCTCGTTGACCAGGGTCTGGCAAAAATCGAGCCCCGTCTTGGCGGAAAGCGCCTGCGCCAGCTTGGCCAGCAAGGGGGCCTGCAACATGGGAAGCGGCGGTGTCACGCCTGCGGGGGAGTTGGCGCGATCCATCTCGCGATGCATCATTTCGAGGGGGGCAAGCCAGCCACAACAGAGCCCCTGTGCAGGCACATACTGACCGTACCAGAGCGCGTGGTGTACCTTGCCGTCCTCATCGCGCAGGTGACCGATGAACTGGCCTGGCTGGCAGGAATCGTGGAGTCTTGCAAGAAAATCGGCGAAACCCGCTTCATCTTCCCGCTCAAGTTGGGTGGCCCAGGGGTGGGTTCCCTCCCCTGCCCAGGGTTCACAAGAGACATGATCAGACAGGCTCCATTGCCCATGCTGCCGATCATAAAACCACATCATCTGGGTGGCTTGCTGCTTCATCTACGACTCCAACCACTACAACCACGTTATCCACCCCGATTCCTGCAGAAAAGCATATCCGTTTGCGCGCATATCTCCACCGGCGCATGGCAATGATTTTGCGATGCGATGAGGCGATGTGGGTGGAGAAAATTCGAGACTATGCGGCAAAAACCAAACATCGGGTCGACACAAGGCGCTGCCGAGGGGGGACAGAAACGATCCTATTTGCTGATACTGCCTGCCTGTTTCACTGAGCTCAAGCGGTTTTTGGCATGAAACGGGAAAAGCTCACAATTTATGGACAGCGGGATTCCCAAGGGCATTTTTCGTGATATAGATCACATTTTGATTTGGCGACATGGGTAATCTGGAGGTGAAGACACAAGCAAGACGACCCGAAGGGGGCCATTATGAAAATCGAAATGACCAGTAAAATCATCGACATCACCCCAGCCATCCGCGAGCGCATTGAATCCCGTTTTGAAAAGCTCGAGCGTCTTCAGGTGCCTCTCATCACACCCCATGTGATCATCTCCAAAGAGCGTTTGATGTATATCGTCGAAGCCACTATCGGCATTCCCAACGGCAAACTGTTTGCGCAGGCAGAGCACGAGGATCTCTATGCTGCCATCACGGACCTGGGCCAGAAGCTGGAACGCCAGCTCAACCGTCACACGGAAAAACCCATCGCCCGTCGTGCCGCCGGCAAGGAAGTGCCCCAACCGGACGAAGCAGACGCCTGACAAGGTTCACCACTCATAAAGCAAAAGGCGGGTTATCCCGCCTTTTTGCATTCTACCGTGCCGTCACCCCAGCCAGCGCAGCCTGGCATCCACCCCATGCGCAAGCTCATCGAGCAGCGGCAGCATCATCAGCGGAGCCTCCTCCCTGGGGTTAGCGCCCATAGGGCGGGCCTGCCATCGCTCGCGACCCAGTGCCGAGAGGTTGTCATACACCGCGGGATCCAGCGCGGGCGTTCGGCTCACCAGTGGCGGGGAGCGCAGCGCCAGCCAGAGTCTCACATCCGTCATGCACCCGCCCTGTTGCAGACGCTCGTTGAGGCTGGTGGCATCGCTCTCTTCCACCCCGCCTTGCAGGGACGCCCGGGGCATCAGACCGAAACGGGAGCGCCAATCCATCTCACCCGACGCAGGCTTGGGCGGGGCATCAAACCAGGGCTGCTCTTCCACTGCATCAGTCAGCAGCGCCAGATGCAGCCTGAAGTCGGCACGGTCCCCCGCACGGAGATCCTGGTTGAGCCGTTGGCCCAACTGGGCCTCATCCACGAGCAAGCGGTCACGAATCGCACTGGGCAGCATGAGATAAATCTTGGAAATGAAGGTTTCATTGCTTATCGGCCATCAACCCGATCCTTTAAGCATTAAAAATCCCGGCAGAGGGGTTCACAAGCGCGACAGATCTGTTAGTATGCGCCTCGCACTTGGGGAGGGGTTCCCGAGCGGCCAAAGGGATCAGACTGTAAATCTGACGGCTCTGCCTTCGAAGGTTCGAATCCTTCTCCCTCCA
>NZ_JBFOCN010000040.1:0-19459 GCF_040907815.1 Aeromonas sp. s6 | reverse complement strand
TCATCCAGGCGCGCCAAAAACTGGCTGACCAAGCCGTTCGACAGGTGTTCCAGCAGACCGCCACACTCTGGCATCAGCAGTGTCAGCACCCCACCTGGGCCGGCTTGCAGCTGCTGGCCGTGGACGGGGTGGTCTGGCGCACGCCCGATACTCCGGACAATGCCGGCGCCTTTGCCAAGTCGAAAACCGTCCAGGGGGAGACGCAATATCCCCAGGTCCGCATGTTGTGTCAGATGGAGCTGACCAGTCATCTGCTGACCCAGACAGTGATGGACTCCTGTGCGGTAAACGAGATGGTGTTGGCAGAGCAACTGATTGAAAAAACACCCGATAATAGCCTGACCCTGTTCGATAAGGGCTTCTACTCACTGGGGTTACTCCATGCCTGGCAACGCCAGGGCGTAGCGCGTCACTGGCTTATTCCGCTGAAAAAGGGGGCTCAATACGAGGTCATCCGCAAGCTGGGGCGGCAGGATGTGCTGGTACGCCTCAGTGCCAGTCCGCAGGCCAAGAAGAAGTGGAGCGAGTTGCCGGAGCAGTTCGAAGCCCGGCTGCTGACCCGGACGGTAAACGGCAAGGAGCGGCAGGTGCTGACCTCGCTCACCGACCCGCTGCGCTTCCCGGCCAGCGAGTTGATGGAGCTATACCAGAATCGCTGGGAAATCGAGCTGGGCTATCGGGAGATGAAACATAGCCTGCAACAGCACCGGCTGACGCTGCGCAGCAAGAAACCCGATGGAGTAAGGCAGGAGCTATGGGGCTTGGTATTGGCCTATAACCTACTGAGATATCAGATGGTTAGGATGGCGGCGAGCTTAAAGGGCTATACGGCCAGCCAGTTGAGCTTTCACATGGCATCGGTGTATCTGCTGCATGAACTCAGTTGCCTGCCGTTTGTGTCACCGGGCATGGTTCCAGGGCGTGTCGCTGAGTTGGACAAACAGGCAGAGCAGTTCAAGTTACCCGCCCGCCGAGAACGAAGTTACCCAAGGTGCATCAAAGCCAAACCACAGAAGTATGCGACGAGAAAACCTAGTAAAAACAATGCCAGTCAGGCTTAACTGACTGGCATTAGCGCCTTGGCCGGATTTTTTATACGCGTCTTGCCGTCACATCACGGACGGTAGACCTTGACGTTGGCAAAGCCCTTCTCCTTGAGGTAAAGCGCCTGCAACTTGCTCATCACGCCGCGATCGCAATAGAGCAGGTAGGTCTGCTCCTTCGGCAGATCGCCAAAGGCGGTTGCCAGCTTGAAGAAGGGAATGTGCAGTACGTCGCGCCCTTCCACCACCAGCGGCTTCTCGTCGCGCTCATCACTGGAGCGGATGTCCAGAATGACTTCGTTGGCGGCCAGCACCTGGGTGGTCTCCACCTCCTGCACCTGCGCGGCAGTCTCTTCGCCGATGCGACGGATGTCGAGGTAGCGGGCCTCGCTCACCACCTTATCCAGGATGGCGAAGTCGAAGTTGGCCTCTTCCGTCTCGATGCGGGAGAGCTCGGCCTTCACGGTCGGCTTCTTGGAGATGACGCCGCAATACTCCGGCATGGTCTCGGCGAACTCCAGGGTACCGATGCGACGGGCCTCGCTGATGATGTCCGGCTTGTCCCAGGTGATGAGCGGGCGCAGGATCACCTTGTCGGTCACCCGATCGATGACGTTCAGATTGGTCAGGGTCTGGCTGGAGACCTGGCCCACACACTCACCGGTCACCAGGGCCGGGATCTGGAACTCGTCGGCCACCTTGGCGGCGGCGCGCATCATCATCCGCTTGAGCACCACCCCCATCTGACCGTTGTCGATCTTCTCGAGGATCTCGGCCACCACGGGCTCGAAGTCCACCGCGGTGAAGCGTACCCGGTGGGAGGAGCCAAAGCGGTTCCACAGGTGATAGGCCACCTGCTTGACACCGATCTCGTGAGCCGCACCGCCCAGATTGAAGAAGCAGTAGTGCACGCGGCAGCCGCGCTTGATGAACTGGAATGAAGCGACACCGGAGTCAAAACCGCCGGAGAGCAGGCTCAGCACATCTTCCTGAGTCGCGATGGGCATGCCGCTCAGGCCCTGATGGATGGCGCTGACGATGAAGAGCTCCTCGCCGTCGATCTCGAGGTTGATCTTCACGTCCGGGTTCTTGAGGCGCACGCCGTTGCTCACGCAGTGCTGGTTCAGGCCGCCACCCACGTAGCGTTCAATCTCCAGCGAGGAGAATTCGTGTTTGCCGTGGCGCTTGGCACGCACGCAGAAGGTCTTGCCCTCGAGCTGATCACCCCAGACGGCTTTCACCTGCTCGAAGATGTCGTGCAGGTCGGTAAACTTGCTGGCCTGCACCTCGAGGAAGGCCTGAATGCCGGGGATGCAGGCCAGGGCTTCGATGGCCTGCTCGCGGAACTGGTCATTGCGGGAGCTCACGATCAGCTTGTCCCAGTCCATCCGCACCCGGGCATCGTCGTCGAAGCGGCGCAGGACATTGCGGATGTTGCCCTGCAGTATCTTGATGAAGCGCTGGCGAACCGACTTGCTCTTGATGGTGATTTCCGGGAACAGCTTGATAATGAACTTCATGGTATTGACTCGGGTGGCCTCGATTTAAGGGCGCGAATTATATCAGAACTTTGTGGCCAGCGCCTACTGGATGAGCGGCCGCTCACATTCCCCCACGCAATGTTTGCCGCACCCTGGCCATCTTGCGTATATTCCCCAGCCTGCGCCCCGGCAACACGGCACCCATGAAAACCCATATCTACTACCCCGGCATGGAAGTGCGGGATGAACTCTGGCTCAAGTTTGCCCTGCTCTATCTGGAGCGGCTCGCCTTCGTCTTCACCGTCAGTGAAAAGAGCGGCCTCACCGCCCTGCTGGAGACCCTGCGCCGGCAGACCGACCTGCTGGCCGAACCGCCAGCGCCCGCCTTCTTCGCCGCCATCACGCCCCAGATCGAGAACCAGATTGCCGGCCTGCTCACTCCCGACTTCGTCCGCCACAAGGTGTTTGGCAACAAGGAGTTGATCGGTCGCTGGCGCACGCCGGCCAACCACGACTGCTTCTGTCCTGCCCAGGCGGGGCTGGAGCGGCTGCACGGCTTTTGTCTGGCTCACGGTTTTGCCAGCCTGGAGGAGGGCGGGTTCAGGATGGCGCGCCGCTTTGCCAACCTGCTCTCAATGCGCCTCGCCCGCGAGTGGGCACTCGCCAATGAGGGGGCCTTGATTACGGATCACGACTATCTGGACCGGCTGCTGCACCTGCTCGAATCGCGCTATCACAACCGCGGCGGTCAGGATTGCTTCCACCTCGAGATCCCGCTGCGAGTGCCCGCCAACTTAAGCGAGATCCCCATTGCAGAGCTTATTGCCCTGCGCGGGCGCAGCGGTTTTCGCCAACAGCTGGCCGAGTTCCATCAGGCCCTCGACGCCCTGCTCGCCATGCTGGGCAGCGGCTACGCCGAGCCCGCCGTGCTGACCCGTTTCGAGCAGGCACAGCAGGGGCTCAACCCGCTGCTGGGGCCCGAGACGGTCAGCCTGCCGCTCACCACCCTGATCAGCACCAGCCTGCCCGCCATGGCGATGATCCACCGCCTCAAGGCGAGCCACCCGGACAGCCCCCTGGTGTTTCACCCCATCAAGAAGAGCCACTTCCACCAGCGCAAGAGTCAGCACTTCTTCACCCGACTGGGCCAGGTCAAGCCCTGAGCCGGTCGGCGCCCAGCCGAAGGTGGATAACCCCTGGCATCGGAGCCATCCCCGATGTCGTCAATATTCTGGCGCCTGCCATGGAGCCCCCTCAGGAGGGATTTTCCAGCCGAAACTCGATGCGATCGCTGTTGCCCGCCTCGTCCACCACCACCAGCTGGTAGCGACCCGCCTCACTCAACACCTGATCCCCGTCCCAGCGCAGCCGCTGGCCGTTGAGAAACCAGGCCGGCTTGCCGACGCCCCCCAGCACCCTGGGCTGCAGCCGATAGCGCTGGCTGCGGATAAGATTGCCCTCCCCCAGCGCCAGGATGCGGATGGGGGCCTGCAGCTCGGCGCTCTGCCCCTCCCCCGCGCAGCCGCTGGCAAGCAGCGCCTGACGCCGCTCGCCGGGCGTGCGCCACGGCTCCAGCGACAGCGGCCACAGGGCCCGAAAACCGGATTGCGCCGCATCCTGGCAACGTGTCAGCGTCGGCTTGCCCGCAACGGTCAGTGCGACCTGGCGCAGCGGCGAGGGCCAGTCCATGGGATCTGGCAAGGTGGGGGGATCGCGCCCTTCCAGCAACCAGGCGCTCTGGCGCTGCAAACAGGTCTCAGGCAGGGTCGCGCTCACCCTGCGCCCCAGCGGCCAGCAGATCTCCGCTTCGCTGACCGTGTTGGGCTGCATCGGCAGAGGGCTGTTGTCAGCCAATCGCGAGTAAACCGAGAGCAGCAGCGGCACCGCCGCGCTCTGGCCGTAAAAACCGGGCATGGGAGTGCCGTCGGGGCGCCCCAACCAGACGCCGATGGTCCAGCGACCGGAGACCCCCATCGCCCAGCTGTCGCGATAGCCATAGCTGGTGCCGGTCTTCCAGGCCAGCCGGTTGACCCGGCCGGTCGCCTCACTGGCAAAGGGCTGATCCGCGCGCCCCTGGGCGCTCAATATCTGCCAGATGATCCAGGCGGCCCCCGGGCTCAGCAAGGGGCGTGACACCACCTGCTGCCCCGCCAGCCAGACCGGCATCGCCACCTGCCCCTGCCGGGTCAGTGCGCTGTAGAGCGCCACCAGCTGCTCGAGCCGAATGCCCGCTGCCCCGAGCGCAATAGCCGGATTGGGCTTGCCTACGAGCGCCAGTCTCACCCCGGCGTTGTCGAGGCGGCTGACCAGCTTGTCCGGCCCGAGCGCCTCCAGCACCTGCACCGCCGGCACGTTGAGGGATTGCTGCAGTGCTTGGGCCAGCGTCACCGGCCCCTGAAAGGCACCGGAGAAGTTGGCGGGGCGATAGTCCGAGCCCAGCCTTGGCGCATCGGAGAGCAGAGAGGCCGAGTGCACCAGCCCCTCGTCCATCGCCAGACCGTAGATGAAGGGCTTCAGCGTAGAGCCGGGAGAGCGGATCGCCTGCACCATGTCCAGATAACCGTGGCGGCGCAGATTGCCATACTCGGCGCTGCCCACATAGGCGCGCACCGCCATGGTTTTGTTGTCGACCAGGAGCAACGCCGCTGAGGTCTGCTCGGGGAAGCGACGGATATAGCTCGCCACCCGCCCCTCCAGCCAGCGCTGCAGATCCCCGTCGATGGTGGTGCGCACCAGCGCCCCGGCCTGATGGTCGGCGGCGAGGCGGGCAAAGAGCGGCGCCTCCATCGGCGTGAAGTGACCGCGGGCCAGCACAGGCTCGATGCGTCCCTCCAGCCAAACCTGTTCTGGCCAGACGCCCTGCGCCACCAGCCGCTGCATCACCTTGTCGCGGGCGGTGCGGGCCCGCTCGGGATGCCGGTCCGGCCGGTTGCGGCTGGGGGCCTGGGGCAGCACCGCCAACAGCGCCGCCTCGGCATGGGTCAGCTTGGCGGCGCTCTTGCCGAGATAGGCAAAACTTGCCGCCTGCACCCCCTCCAGATTGCCGCCAAACGGCGCCCGGTTGAGGTAGACGGTGAGCAGGGTGCGCTTATCGTAGTGCCACTCCAGCTGCAGCGCACGGGCCATCTGGCGCAGCTTGCCGGGCACGCTCCTGTGGTAGGGCTCGATAAGGCGCGCCACCTGCATGGTGAGGGTCGAGCCCCCCGACACAGCGCGTCCGTAATGCAGCCACTGCCAGATCCCGCGCACCATGGCCACCGGATTGACCCCGGGATGACGCCAGAAGTAGCGATCCTCGTAGCCGAGCAGCGCCTCGATATAGCGGGGGGAGACCTGCTCCAGGGTCACGGGGTAACGCCACACGCCGCTGGTATCGGCAAAGGCGCGCAGCGGTCGCCCCTTCATGTCGAGCACCACCCGCGCGTAGGCTGGATCGAGTGGCGGCGGCGGGAAGAGTCGATCCAGCGCCAGCAATGACAGGAGCAGTGCTACAACGCCCAGCACCGAAAAGCGCAGCCAACGTGGCAGGCCACCAAGCCAATGCAAGCAAGCGCGGCCAGTGCGACCCAGGCTCAGCCAGCCACGCTGCCAGAAAGTGAGCGGGCGAACCCGCTCAAGGGAGGGTGTGTTACTCAGAGATACGCACCTCGTGGATATCCTCACCCACAGCCCGGATCTCGGGACGGTACATATCCTCCACCTGGGTCGGCGGCACCAGATAGCGACCCGGCGTCACCGCCCGCATCAGGTAGACCAGTTGCTGGTTGCTCCCGGCACTCAGATCCAGCGCCGCCGTGTAGCGGTCATCGCGAAACTCCTGATGCTTGAGGTAGTCGTTCCACTCGCTCTGCCACGCCGGTTTCCCCTCGATGGAGAGCTCTTCGAGCTTGATGCTGTTGCCAAGGGCCGGATTCTCCAGCTCGAAGCCGGCGGGCACCATCTCCACCAGCAGGGCATCGGGCACCGCCGATTCACTGCTGACATTGAGCCGCACCACCACCAGATCGCCCACCTTCACCTTGGTCGGGTCAAAACGCTGACCGTCGCTGTTGAACCAGCTGCGGGTCACGCTTATCCCCTGACTCAACCGGGTAGGAGCCTGCTCGGGATAGCCGATGAGGGTGCGCTGCACATAGAGGGATCCCTTGCCCTCGTTGGTGACGGTGCTCGCGGCCAGTGCCTCTGGGGCGCCCTGCTGCAGCGGAGCCGAACCGCTCAGGGATCCACTGCCAAGAGAGGAGGTCACCCTGGCCTGCCAGTCGACGGCCGGATCGACGCGGGCCAGTCGCAGCAGGGCGAGCCGCTCCTGGGTGCTGAGCCACTGACGATGAGCCAGGGTGTCGGCCACCTTGGCACTGAGGGCCTGCCAGCGCTCCGCAGCCAGCTTGTGCTGGCGCAACAACGAAAGCTCAAGGGCCTGATCGCGCAGCGGCGAGCCGTAATCCCCGAGATAATCGTCCCCGCGCTCGGTCGCCAATGCCCGGCTGAGGGCCTTGGCGGCGTTCTGCTCATCCCCCATGGCCGAGAGGGCCAGGGAGAGGTGCAAGAGCGGCAAACCCGAGCGGGCGTGATCGGCCTGCTGCTCCCAGACAAGGCGCAGGGTAGCGAGCGGCGCCTTGCCCACCCGGGCCAGCACATAGGCACTGTAGGCCTGATAGGCCAGCCGGCTGTGCTCGGGAGCACTGCTCCAGCGCTCACCATACTGACTGTCGGTAAGATAGCTCTGCAACCGGTTCAGCGCCTGATTGAGCATCGCCTCCGGCACGGCGTCGCCCGCCTCCTTGCGCGCCAGCAGATAGTCGGCGGCATAGGCGGTGAGCCACTGCTCCTCGTCGGAGCGACCATCCCAGAGGCCAAAGCCGCCGCTGGGCAGTTGCAACCGCTGCAGCCGTTGCAGCAGGGCGCGTTGCACATCCGCCTCGCTCGCCGCTTTCTTGCCCGCTGCGGGTTTGTGCCAGGCGGCCCGCTCATCGGCCGTGGTCAGCAAGTAAGGCCAGGCTCGGGACAAGGTCTGCTCCAGACAGGCATAGGGGTAGTCGGCCAGCGCCTGCCACTGGGCTGCCGGATCCCAGGGGGGAGTGCCGGAGAGGCTGAGCAGCCCCTGCAGGTTGGCACGATCCAGCCCGGCCAGCTCAGCTGGCGCAAAGCTCATCTCTTGGCCGGGAGCCAGCATCTGGTAGCGCTGGCGAGTCTCGGCAGGCCAGGGGGAGCGCAGCGGTAGCGACCAGTCGCGACTTATCGCAAAACCCTTGCCGCTGGCAGCCAACTGCAGGCTTGCCACACCGCTCGCCCCGGTCACGGTGAGCGGCAGGGTCAGCCACTGCTCCTCGCCATTTTTAAGGGACAGGGTGCCGGGCAGCTCGCCGTTTGCCTTGAGCCCGCCGTTGAGGGTCCAGGCAAGGGAGAGGGTCTGATCCTCACCGCTCATGTTGCGCAGCTGCATCAGCGCCCGGGTCTCATCCCCTCTGGCGCCAAAGCGCGGCCAGCCAATTTCGGCCACCAGGGGCGCCACTACCTTGACGGCGCGCTCGGCCTCACCCACCTGCTGTTCGTTCCAGGCCAGCGCCATCAGCGCCAGTTCGCCGTTGAAGTTGGGTAGATCGAGCGGGATCACCGCCTTGCCCTGCTCGTCAAAACTCACCTCGCCGCTCCACAGTGCGGCTATCTCGACCCGGCTCTCCAGCGCGCCGCCCTTTTTCAGCGGCGCCCGGTCACCCCCGTAGTTGAGGCGAGCCAGCTTGCCATCCTGTGGCGGGATCACCTGACCGTAGTTGTCGAACAAATCCTGGGCGAAGCGCTTGCGACCAAAGAAGATCTCGAACGGGTCGAGGGGCTGGTAGTCGCTGATATTGAGCACACCCCGATCCACCGCCGCCAGCACCACCCGCCCCTGACTGTTGGGGGTAGAGGTGGCGATCACCTCCAGCCGGGTAAGCGGCACCGCTTTGTCCGGCGCGCTCAGGGTAAGCGGAAGACGGCGCGCTTCCCGATCCAGGGTGAGCGGCACCAGACCGACCGAGCGCAGGCTTTGCACACTCTTTTGGCTCACCGGCTTTGAGTCACTGTCTGGCGCGGCAATCTGGGCCGAGATATGCAGATCATGGCGCTGCCACTCGGGGCTGACCGGGATCTCGAACTCGCCGCGGGCATCCTTGGCATCGCCACCGGCCCCCTTGAGCTCGATGCGCTGCCACCAGCGCAGGCCGTCGCCATCTTCCACCAGCAGCAACCCCTTGCCGGGGCGCGGGGCCACCAGGGTCACTTTGGCCTTGTCACCCGCCTGATAGGCGCGCTTGTCGAGGGTGATGGCAATCTTGTCAGGCCGCGCCTGCTCGCCACCGCCGCCCCAGGCGTAGCTGCCGATCTCCACCCGCAGGCTGGATTGATGGCCCTGACTGTTCTCCACCTCCAACCGATACCAGCCCGCCGCCAGTTGCAGCGTGAGCGGGGTCGGCCCCTTGCCATCCAGCTGCAGGGTCTGCTCCTGCTCCAGATAGGGCTGGCTGTTGAACTCGTACTTCCACCCCTCCCCATCGGCGTAGTGCCAGTAGTAGTCGCGGTACTCGTTGATGAGGCGCACCTTCACCGCCCCCGCCACCGGCTGGCCTTGCTCATCGAGGTTGAGGATTTGGAAGGGGAGCGGCTTGCCCCCTTCCACCCGCTCCGCTACGAAATCGGCCTTGAGCGCTGGCCACTGGCTGCCTGCGGGCCAGCCATACTGGGTGCGGCTGCGATTGACGGCGCGGCCACCGGGCTCGGAGAGCGACACCCGATAGGCCACCTCCAGCGGCCCGAGGGCACGCACCCCATCGAGCTCATCAGCAAGCGAAAAAGTCCCCTGCCCCTGCTCATTGAGGGTGAGACTGAGCGCCTCGAGATCCTTGGCCTGCTCGGCGAGCAGCACGTCACCCAGCGTGAACTCCTGCCACTGGGTAAAGGGCATGGTGGCGCGGCTTAACTTCACCTCCGCCTTGGCTTTGGTGGCACTGGCTGGTGCGCCGTAGAGATAGTCCCCTTGCAGCGGCAGAGTGAGGGCGGCGTCCAGACTCGTCACTTCCCCATCCGGCCCCTTGCCAAGCTGCAGTTTCAGGCGCTCCGGCAAAAACTCCTCCACCAGGAAAGGCCACTCGAAACGGCTGCCGGCGGCAGTCTTGAGGTTGATGGTCCAGCGCCCGAGCGGCGCATCATCCGGCAGATGCAGGCCGTAGTGGGCCGCGCCCAAATTGTCCGGCAGCAGGCGCTTTTGTTCGAGCAGCTGGCCGTCCGGCTGTTTCACCTCCAGCTCCACCGCCATGCCCGGCAGCAGCTGGCCATCCTGCCCTTTTAGCAGGATCTCGCTGTCGAGCCGCTCGCCGGGGCGATAGAGATCGCGTCCGCTGAACAGATAGAGTTGCTGGGCCTGCCAGGGCTGGGTGCCGAGATCGAAGGTGGAGAGATCGAGGGCCGCACCATCGAGGCGCAGCACCGCCAGATGCTTGCCCTGCTCGGCCAGCAGCAGGCGAGCCCCCTGCACCTGATCGAAACGGCGATGACCTTGGGGGTCGGTGGTTTGCACCTGCAGCCGGTTGCCCTTCTGGTCGAGCAGGGAGAGCTGCACATCCTTGAGGGGGTCGGCGCTGGCCAGGGAGCTGACGAACACCTCCAGCTCATCGCGGTAACGGCGGGCACTGAGCCCCATGTCGCTCACCGCGAAATAGGTGGTCTCCTTGCGCCAGTCGTAGTTGCCAAGGGGGGACATTACCGCAAAGTAGACGCCAGCCTCCGCCAGCTGCGGCTCCTTCACATTGATGAGGCGGGTCTCGCGCCGGTTGGCATCGAGCTCCAGCGCGTAACGGCCGCTGAACACCCGCTTGGCCCGCTTGGTGATCTGTTCAAGCTCCCAGTTGCCCATGCCGGCACCGGGGCGATACTCGGCCAGGAAACGGGGCAGATACTCCGCATCGACCCGGAAGAAGTCGATATTGACCTCGTCCACATTGACCGCGCTGATGGGCAGGCGCAGCTCGTCGCGCAGCGGCAACACCATGCCGCTCGCGGTAAACGACGCCCCCACCTCCAGCGGCCGAGTCTTGAGGGTCCAGCGCTGGGGGGATGGGCCCAGCCCAGCCTTGAGGCTCACCTCGTAGCGTTTGTCGGGCTGAACGTTCGGGAAATAGAGGGTGCGGCCATCGTCGGCGAGGATCCACTCCCCCTGCACCTGCTTGCCCCCTTCACTCACAGAAAGCCAGCTCTGCCAGTTTGCCTTGGGCGCCAATGGGCCGGAGAAGACCAGCGCCAGCGCCGGGGCATCGCGATATTGGCGAGCATTGGCTTGCACGACTGAACTCGGCTCCCCTGCCTCCTGCCGGGCAGTGGATTCGGTGGTCGGAACCTGGCTGACAGGCTTGTCGGGGCCGCAACCGGCCAGCAGCAGCGCCGCCAGCCAGGCCACACGGGGAAGACGAGTCACGGGGCAGGAGAGAGAGAGGTGCATGGTGTTCATCCCGGGTTGGATCGCCGCAGCGCAGGAGCCAATAGAATAAAGCGTCGCTCCCGGGAACACCAACTGCCATATCGGGCGGCATCGGCCAACAGAGATGCCTACATCGCCACGGACGCGGGCACGACGCCCCGTGAAGCGCGAGGTTTATTCGAGGCCCCGTATGCGATCTCCTGTTCCATGAAAGAGGATTGTCGTGATTTTCTGAACCCGGGCTAAACCGGGCACCACTGTTCACTTGTGCGTGATCGGGCCATTCATTATGCTCGGCCCTGCTCAACGCAGGCCTTCCAATCAACGACATATCAAGCAGATAAATATTTTTTAAGCCTTGAACACCTGTGCCATACATAACGTGCAGGTGCGCTCGATGTATGCCTCAACCATTGAAAACAAACTTATTAATTGTCCATCGACCAGAATGCCGACCTTGAGTTTACACAGGGTCAGCGGGGTCATGCATCCATCCCTCTCTGGAGTCATATCAGCATGGAAAATAACGATCTGTCCCTCGTCGAAAAAAGATTGGTTGCCCGATTCCTGGACATGTTCATCAAATTTGGTCTTATTCTGGCGCTAGGCTCGTTCTGCTTCACCGTGTTCTCCCCTTTCATGAACATGATGCTGTGGGCCCTGATCCTGGCGGTCACCCTTTACCCCCTCCATCAGCGCTTTGCCGCCAGACTCGGGGGAAAACAGGGTCAGTCGTCCACCCTGCTGGTCCTGCTGGGCATCCTGCTCATCGTGGCCCCCACCGTGGCCATGCTCGGCTCCCTGGGTGACAGCGTCAGCGCCCTGATAGACAAGGTGAACAACAACACTCTGGTGATTCCGGCACCTTCCGCCGACATCGCCAGCATCCCGCTGATCGGTGCCAAGCTGCACGCCTTATGGACCAAGGCATCCGTGGATCTGCCGAGCCTCCTCATCAGCTACAAGCCGCAGCTCGGCGACATGGCCAAGCAGACTGTCACCATGCTCGCCAGCATGGGGGGCGGCCTGCTGGGCTTCGTCGCTTCTTTCATCGTGGCTGGTATCATCATGGCCTGGGGTGCACCGGGTGCCATCAGCGCCGAGCGCATCGCCATGCGCATCACCGATGAGCGCAAGGGCCTCGCCCTGACCAAGCTGTGCACCAGCACCATCCGGGCCGTGGCCATGGGGGTCATCGGGGTCGCCTTCATCCAGGCCCTGCTGGCTGGCGTCATCATGTCCCTCGCCGGGATCCCGGCGGTCGGCATCTTCTTCGTCCTGGCGCTGATCCTGGGCATCGCCCAGGTCCCCGTCATCCTGGTCACGGGACCGGCCATCGCCTTCATGTGGATGGCGGGGGATCACGGCACCCTGCTCAACGTCATCTACTCAGTGCTGCTGGTCGTGGCCGGCATGGCCGACAACGTGCTCAAGCCCCTGCTGCTGGGGCGTGGCGTCGATGCGCCCATGCCGGTAGTGCTGCTGGGGGCCCTCGGCGGCATGGCCACCAATGGCATCCTCGGCATGTTCATCGGGGCGACCCTGCTCTCCATCGGCTATCGCATCTTCATGGCCTGGGTCGACGATGCCCCGGCCAACGCGGCGCAGTAGCCTCCCCTCCTTCATCCCCTGTGGCGGTGCGGCAACACCCTATCCGCACGCCCCTCGGCGACGCGGCAGCCTGATCGGGATCGACCCCTGATGAAGAAACGGGCCACTCACTGGAGTGGCCCGTTTGCATACAGAGTGATCAATCGGGCCATGTCAGCCTGGAGGATCTACTCGGCGATCACCGTCTGCCAGGTCTTGAAACCGCCGGAGAGGTTCTTGACCCGAAAACCGTGCTGGCTCAGCAGACGGCAGGCCACGTGTCCCCGCAGTCCCACCTGGCAGCTGATGAGCAGCTCTTTATCCTTGGGCAGCTCATCAAGACGGCCGCGCAGTTCGTCCAGAGGAATGTGCAGCGCCCCCGGGATGCGACCCAGCTTGTCGAGTTCGGGGCCATTTCGCACATCCACCACCTGCTGATGGGGGTGGCGAGCCAGCACCTCGGCTGCGTGGCAGAGCAGGGTGTCCCCCTTCAGGTGGTTGCTCGCCACGAAGCCCGCCATGTTGATCACATCCTTGGCCGAGCCAAAGGGCGGCGCATAGGTGAGCTCCAGATCCTGCAGATCAAATACGGTGAGGCCGGCGCGCTGGGCCACCGCCAGCACGTCGATGCGCTTGTCGATGCCATCCTTGCCGATGGCCTGGGCGCCGTAAATCTTGCCATCCGGGGCAAACAGCAGCTTGAGGCTGACCGGATGGGCGCCAGGATAATAGCCGGCGTGGCTGCCCGGGTGGACATAGACCTTCTCGAACGGCAGCCCCAGCTGCACCAGCCGCTTCTCGTTCAGCCCCGTGCTCGCCACCGCCAGATCGAACAGCTTGCAGATGGCGGTTCCTTGCGTCTTCTTGTAGGTTTCGCTTCGCCCCAGCATGTTGTCGGCGGCGATGCGCCCCTGGCGGTTGGCGGGGCCCGCCAGCGGGATCAGCACGGACTCGCCGGTGACGAAGTCGGTCTCCTCCACCGCGTCCCCCACCGCGAAGATGCAGGGATCCGAGGTGCGCATGCCCGCATCCACCTTGATGCCGCCCCGCGGCCCCAGCACCAGTCCCGCCTTGGCGGCGAGCAGGGTCTCGGGCTTGACGCCGATGGCGAGGATCAGCAGGCCGGTGTCGAGATGAGAGCCGTCGCTCAGGGTCAGGCGCAGTCCACCCCGCTGGGCGGTCGCCACGGCGGCGGTCTTCTCGGCAGGCACCTCCAGGCTCTCGATGGCAGCGAGGCCGGTGCGCAGGCGAAGATCGACCCCCTCTTCGCGGATGCGGGCGTGGAGCAGGTTGGCCATCTCCTTGTCCACCGGCGCCATCACCTGATCGGAGAGCTCAAGCAGGGTGACCGCCAGCTTGCGCTGGTGCAGCGCCTCCATCATCTCCAGCCCGATGAAACCGCCCCCCACCACGGTGACGTGGCGGGGCTTGTCGTGCGCCAGCGCCGCCAGGATGCGATCCATGTCGGGAATGCTTCGCAGGGTGTGTACCCCCGGGCTGTCGATGCCGGGGAAGGGAGGCCGGATGGGGGCGGCGCCCGGGCTCAGCAGCAGCACGTCGTAGGCTTCGCACCGCTCTTCGCCGGTCAGCAGGTTGCGCACCAGCAGGCTCTTGCCGGCCCTGTCTATCTCGATGACGTCGTGAAACACCCGCACATCCACGTTGAACCGGCGCTTGAAGCTTTGCGGCGTCTGCAGCAGCAGGGCATCCCGATCCGGGATATCCCCCCCGATGTGATAGGGCAGACCGCAGTTGGCGAAGCTCACGAACTCGCCCCGCTCGAACATCACGATCTCCGCCTCTTCGCTCAAACGGCGGGCACGGGCGGCGGCGGACGCTCCCCCGGCCACACCACCCACAATCAGGATCCGTTTCATCTGCAAGACTCCACTCAACAGGAAATGACCAATAAATTAGGCTTATCTAATTTAGAATTCAATGAAATTTTGTTTGCCACGGATTTGCAGTATTCTTGCCCTCCGACAATTGCTCAACAGGATAGTGTCAGTTCATGTCGTCTACCGCGCTCAGCCATCTTCCGACCGCCAGCCAGGCGCCCCTGTTTTTCCGCCTGGATACCCGTAGTCAACGGCTGGTCGCCCTGACCGATGTGATGCAGACGCCGCTCCATTGGCTCGACGAGCCTCGCAGTGCCTGGCCGGCCCAATTGCCGGACGCCCTGCGCCAGCCCATCGAGCAGCGGCTGGCCAGTGGCAAGGGGGGCAAGCTGGTGCTGCGCTTTGACGCCCTCCTCTGGCACATTTCCCTCTCCCACGAGCAGGACGCCTTCTGGCTCATCTGCCTGCAGACCCAGTCCCAGGAGAGCGCCGCCAGCCTGTCCCTGCAACTGCCGCGCCTGAGCCAGATGGCCAGCCAGCTGCAGTATGACGCCATGCTGGAGAGCCTCAAGGAGTGCCTGGGGGCCGATCGCCTGATCCTCTGGCACTACCAGGCCCATGGCGCCCTTGGCGGCGAACAGCTGACCCCGGTGTTCACCCTGGGGGTGGACGCGCTCGGTGCCATTCGCGGAGACAGCCGTTACATCCGGGCCCTGCGCGCCCGGGGCGCCCTGAGTTTCTCGGAGGCGGCCCACCAGCCCATGCTGAGCCAGCACTACTATCTGGCCGATGCCAATGTCTGCTCCCGCCTGGACGGCGCCTTGCTGGAGCAGGAGAAGCTCATCGGCGTGCTCAGCCTGGAGTATGCCGAGAGCACCCTCATCAGCGATGACACCCTGCAACTGGTGCGTCATTGCGCCCGCTTGCTCGGCCACTGGCAGCCGGACCCCGTGGCGACCGACGCCCCGGACCTCGCGCCCCCCCCCGGGCTTGCCAACCTGACCGGCAACGATTACTGCCGCGCCCTGCTGCGCTGGGCCATGGGCCTGAGCGGTGCCCACAGGGGCTGGATCGGCGAGTTTCAGCCTCGCGGTCAGGATCTCTGGCTCATTCCCCGCTGCGTGGTGGAGGGGGATGCCTTCGCCGTCGTCAAACCCATGCCCATGGACATCGGCCCGGGCCGGGAGATCTTCCAGCACGGGCAGAGTCTCTACGTGGAAGATCTGGCCCTGCGCTATCCCCAGTCCAGCCTGCTGCTGGCCCTCGACGCCAAGGCCTATGTCGGCATCCCCTTCCCGGGGCCAAACGGTCTCCCCCTGGGGCAGCTCACCCTGCTGCTCGCCACCCCCCTGGCCGATCCCGCGCCCCTGCTGGACGTCCTCTACGAACAGCGCGAGCGGGCCGCCAGCGAGTTGCAGCGCCTGGCCAATGACGATGCCCTGCGCCTGGCCGAAGTGGCCTTCAACACCCACGACGGCCTGCTGGTGATGGATCACGGGGGCATCATCCTCAAGGTCAATGCCTCCTTCAGCTGCATCACCGGCTTTGCCAGCGAGGAGATGCTGGGCCTGCACATCGACGCCCTGAGGCCCACCTACTATGGCGACACCCTCAAGGAGGAGGTGATCGCGGCGGTCAACCGGCAGGGATACTGGCTCGGGGAGGAACAATGCCTGCACAGGGAGGGACACCTCTTCCCGGTGCGGCTCATGGTGAGCGGGGTCAAGGACGAGGAGGAGGAGATCAGCCACTTCGTCTGCAGCTTCCACGACATCACCCAGGAGAAGGAGACCGCCCGCCACATCGAGCGCCTCGCCTACTACGACGACCTGTGCGATCTCTACAACAGGCGCAGCCTGACCGACATCATGCAGCGCACCCTGCAGGCCCCGAGTGGTCAGTGGGGGGCCCTGCTGCTGCTGGATCTGGACAACTTCAAATCCATCAACGACTCCCTCGGTCACGCCTGCGGCGATCTGCTGCTCCAGGCCGTGGTGGTGCGACTCAAGTCCCTGCCCCAGGAGAACCTGGTGCTCGCCCGCACCTCGGGTGACGAATTTGCCCTGCTCTTCACGGCACTGGGCCAGGGCTATATCACCGCCAAGATCCTGGCGGAGCACTTTGCCCGGGAGCTGATGGGGATCTTCCGTGCCCCCTTCGACATCGGCGATCACAAGCTGCACTGCAGCGCCTCCGTGGGGATCAGCCTGTTCAGCGATGACGACAAGGATCACCTTGTCCTGATGCAGCAGGCCGATACCGCCGTCCACATGGCCAAGCGCGCGAGCCAGGGCAACCATATCTTCTTCAGTGAAGCCATGGCGGAAAAAGAGAAGAGCAAGCTTTCTCTCAACAACCAGCTGCGCGATGCCCTGCGCAACAACGAGCTGGTGCTGCACTACCAGCCCCAATACCGGGTCGACAACGGCACGCTCTCGGGCATAGAGGCGCTGCTGCGCTGGCAGAAGGCCGACGGCACCATGGTGCCCCCCGGGGAGTTCATCCCCATCGCTGAGGAGACCACCCTGATCCAGGAGATAGGCTACTGGGTGATGAAGACCGCCTGCGCCCAGTACAGCTTCTGGCTCAACAACGGTCTCGCCATCCCCCATCTGTCGGTCAACGTCAGCGCCCGCCAGTTCCACACCGCCGGTTTCGTGCAGCAGGTGGAGTACATTCTGCGGGACACCGGGGTGCCCCCGTCGCGCCTGCTGCTGGAGATCACCGAGTCCGTGGTGCTGGAAAACCGGCTGGAGTGCATCGCCAGGATCCGCCAGCTCAAGGCCCTTGGCCTGCTCATCTCCATCGACGACTTCGGCACGGGCTACTCGTCCCTGGCCTATCTGCGGGATCTGCCCGCCGACGAGGTGAAGCTCGACAGAAGCTTCATCCAGACCCTGGTCCACAGCGAACAGGACAAGGCCATCGTCAAGGCCATCCTGGATCTCGCCCGGGTGTTTCGTTTCACCGTCACCGCCGAAGGGGTGGAGGAAGAGGAGCAGCTCGCCGTGCTCAAGGCCCTGGGATGCCAGCATTATCAAGGCTTCCTCACCAGCCGGCCGCTCCCCGTCAAGGCACTGGAGAGCCTGCTGGGTGCCACCCCTGCGGGCTAAACTGGTAGGATTTATAGGGCTTTCTGTCATAAAATAACGACCGCTCGAACCTTGTCCGCACCATTGGAGTCGTCTATGTCAGTCATTAACCGGATCCCCGCCGTTGAATCCAAGGGACCTGCCACCCCCGGCACGCAGCGGATCCCGACCGTTGAAGCCAGCGACACCGGCACTACCGACATCATTGGCCGGATCCACTCCGTCGAGACCTGCGGGACCGTCGACGGCCCCGGCATCCGCTTCATCGTGTTCATGCAGGGCTGCCTGATGCGCTGCAAGTATTGTCACAACCGGGACACCTGGGACACCCAGGGCGGCCGCGAGGTCACCGTGCCCGAGCTGATGAAGGATCTCACCAGCTATCGCCACTTCATGAATGCCTCCGGCGGTGGCGTGACCGCCTCCGGCGGCGAGGCCATGCTGCAGCAGGAGTTCATCGCCGAACTGTTCACCGCCTGCAAGGCCCAGGGGATCCACACCTGCCTCGACACCAACGGTTTCGTGCGTCACTACGACGAGCTGCTCGACCGGGTGCTGGACAACACCGATCTGGTGCTGCTCGACATCAAGCAGATCAACGACGAGAAGCACATCCCCCTCACCCACGTCAGCAACAAATACACCCTGGAGTTCGCCCGCTACCTGGCCTCCCGCGGTCAGACCATGTGGATCCGCTACGTGGTGGTACCCACCTGGTCCGACGATGACGAGAGCGCAGAAGGACTCGGCCAGTTCATCGCCGAGCTGGGGGAGTGCGTCGAGAAGGTGGAGCTGCTGCCCTACCACGAACTTGGCAAGCACAAGTGGGACGTGCTGGGAGATACCTATGATCTGGTCGGCATCAAGCCCCCCAGCAAGGAGACCATGGACAGGGTCCAGGGCATCCTTGGCAAGTATCACCCCAACGTGAAGTATTGAGACAGGAGGCCGCCCGGCAGAGGGCGGCCTCTTTTCATTGCGCCGGCGTTCGCCACGGCGCCATCACCGACAGCCGCATCCGGGGGAACCGCTCATGAGTGAAGGACAAGTTGCCGCCCTCCTGCTCTGGCTGGTGCTGCTCGCCTTCAGTCTGAATGCCTCCCTGCTGCGCACCCTTGGCGCCCACCCGCTCTATCAGCATCTTTGCCTCGGCGGCGCCATCGTGCTGGTACCGCTGTGGACCTTGCGGGCCGGGTTGCACGAGGGGCTCGAGATCCACTTTCTCGGCCTCACCAGCCTGACCCTGCTGCTGGGCTGGCGCCTCGCCCTGCTCGCCCCCTGCCTCACCCTGCTGCTCCTCGCTTACTTCGGGGTCATCCCCCTGGCCGACATCGGCTCGCAGGCCCTCATCGGCGTTGCCCTGCCGGTGGCCACCAGCTGGCTGCTGTTTCTGGGGAGCTGGGCCTGGCTGCCTCGCCACCTCTTCGTCTATCTGTTCGTGGCAGCATTTCTCGGGGGGGCGCTGAGCATCTCGGCCAAGGTGATCGCCAGCGCCTTGCTGCTGGGGGTGAGCGGCACCTACTCCTGGCACACCATCAGCGCCGACTACCTCTCCATCTGGCCGCTGCTGCTCTTCCCCGAGGCGCTCCTCAACGGCATGACCATGACCCTGCTCGCCGTCTATCGCCCCCACTGGGTCAACACCTTCTTCGACAGAGAGTACCTGGGGCGCTGAGCCTGCCCGTGGTCCATAAAAAAAGCCCGCAGTTGCGGCAATGCTGTTCACTTAAGCGGAGCCGCATTGCGATTTACCGGAAAACGGGTCTTTGATATCTTCACCGCCCTGGGTCTCGATGGCCTGGGGCGTTTTTCTATGAACATGACGCCTATGCAGCCCCGCAACTCCGCCAACCTCCGTGGCGTATGGACTGGCGATAACGCGCCCGCCATCACTGCCATCTGGTTCGCGATGAACTGACAGGCAAACTTAAAGCTC
This sequence comes from Aeromonas sp. s6, assembly GCF_040907815.1. Lineage (NCBI taxonomy): Bacteria > Pseudomonadati > Pseudomonadota > Gammaproteobacteria > Aeromonadales > Aeromonadaceae > Aeromonas > Aeromonas sp. s6. The sequence goes on along the minus strand of NZ_JBFOCN010000040.1, from coordinate 27 downwards.
ACCTCATTGGGCGCTCGCTGATGGGCT
>NZ_JBFOCN010000004.1:0-13696 GCF_040907815.1 Aeromonas sp. s6 | reverse complement strand
CGGCTTACCCGGCCAGCCATGTAGCGGCTGCTGATGAGGATTAATCCAGAGCGCGGCTCTGGCCCTTGATGGCCTCCAGCCCCTCCAGCAGGGGCCCTTCATCAGCACCGGGTGCACGGCTAACCCGGCCAGCCATGTAGCGGCTGCTGAAGAGATTGAACCAGAGCTGCAGCGCCTGTCCCGCCCGCAGCTCCCCGGCCACTTCCAGCACGCAGGCGGCCACCTCGGCGGTGCACAGGTGCTCGTCGCTGTGGGCGACGCGCATGCCGTAGGTAGAGAGCGCATCCGGCTTGATGGCGAGCACCGGGAAGCCGTCCAGATAGGGACTCTTGTTGAACATCTTGCGCGCCTCGGGCCAGGTGCCGTCCAGCAGGATGAACAGCGGCTTCTTGCCGGGGGCCAGTACCACCTCGCCGGTCAGGCGGTCGGGCGCTTTCTCGCAGGCGGGAAAGACCACGTAGGGCTGCCAGGCGGGATCCGCCAGCAGGGCCAGCAGCTCGGGATGGGGTTCGGTACGCGACCAGAGAAAGGCCCAGGTGGAGTCCGGCAGCACGTCGGCGATGAGGCGCCCGGTGTTGGAGGGCTTCATGGGCTCGCTGTCATACATCATGAGGCAGAAACCGGCCTCGGCCTTGAGCGCCGGGCGCCAGTCGCAGGCACACCAGTCGTGGCGCAGCTGGCAGGCATCACAGCGTGGCACGCTGCCGCCACGGGCAAGAAAGGGTCGGGTCGAGACGCTCTTGCGCCAGATGCGCAGGCGGTTGACGGCGTGATCGGGGATGGGCTTCATGGAACGCGGCTCTGACGGTGCCTGTGGCGGGACAAAAGGGGGCTAATTGTAACGGCGCGCCCTCCTGGCGGCAAGGCTTGCCGGGCGGCGCCCTGCCCCCTTCCCTCCCCGCGCTCTGCCCGCTTCCCCCCATGAAAAAAGGGGCCCTGAGGCCCCTACTCACCATCCGTTGCAACCGGGTCTGGCGACATCAGACCGACTTTCGCAGGATCTGCTCCAGATAGTGCGCGAAGCTGTGGCCGTGGTGCTCCAGCAGTTTCGGGAACATGGAGATGGAGGTCATGCCCGGGAAGGTGTTGATCTCGTTGAGCAAAATCTCCCCCTCTTCGGTCAGGAAGAAGTCGATGCGCGACAGATGAGTCAGCTTGAGCTGACGGAACGCCTTCAAGGCGTACTCGTGGATGGCATCGGCCTGGGCCTGAGTCAGCCCCTCGGCCTTGAGCGCGGTCTCGGTGTGACTGGCGCTGCTGTACTTCTCTTCATAGGTGTAGAACTTGTCCTGGGGTACGCAGATCTCCCCCGGATAGGTGGCCACCAGCTCGTCACCATACTGGTAGACCGCCACTTCCAGCTCGCGGGGCTTGACTGCTTTTTCGATCAATACCTGCTCGGAGTAACCGAAGGCATCGGCAATGCCCTTCACCAGATCTGCCTCGTTGCTGGCGGAGTAGCAACCCACGGAAGAGCCCTGGGAGGCCGCCTTGATGAAGACCTTGCCCCACTTGGCCAGCGCCGCTTTCGCCTCGGTCAGGCTCGCCTCGCCCTGCTCGGTCAGGAACAGGTAGGGGGTATTGGGGATGCCGATGGCGGTGAGCCACAGCTTGGTGGTGATCTTGTTGAAGCACACCTTGCTCGCCTCGGCGTCACAACCCAGATAAGGCAGGCCGGCCAGCTCGAGGAAGGATTGCAGATCGCCGGTCTCACCGGGATAGCCGTGGATGCAGGGCACCACGTAGTCCACCGGACGGGCCACGCTGTCGAACGAGAGCAGCTTGTCCAGCCCCAGCTTGCACTCGCGACCGTCGGCGGAGAGCCAGCGGTCGGCAAACATCTCGACCCGGGTCACTTCGATACCGGGCAGGAGCCCGAGCTGTTTTTCGAGGAAATTGGCGCTGCGCAGCGAGACTTCGTGCTCGGAGCCGCCACCGCCGCAGAGCAGCAAGACATGCATGTTCTTCATTAGATGTGATCCCTTGGGAGAAGTGGCTTCGTCATCACCATGTCAAACCCAACCGCATGAAAACCGGACGAAGCCAGAAACGAACATAAGTGCGGGCAGTGTAGCAAGGGAGGGGAAGCCTTGTCAGCCGATGGGGCGCACCTCCCCCTGCCCGGACAGATAAAAGTCTCTTCCTGTGTCAGAAACAGGATGAAATGCGCTCAGCGGGGGGGATCGACCCGCCCGGCGCCATTGCCGTTGACCCGAAACCAGCCGGCAATGCTGTAGCGCTCCCGGCTTGCGGGCAGCACCTCGTGGGGAAACTCTTCAGACAGGAAGAGCACCAGCCGCCCGCCCCGGGGGGAGACATCCATCAGAAACTGCTCGCTGTCGTCATAGACCCGCAATATTCCCCCCGCCTCTGGCTGCCAGTCGTTGTTCAGGTAGAACACCGAGGTGAGCCGGCGGTTGGATCGCCCGGCGAAGGCGTCGCGATGGGTGACGTAGAAGTCCCCCTGACGGTAGCGGGCAAAGTGGGCCTCGTAGTCGAACAGCCCCAGCATCAGGCTGCGATTGGCGGCCAGACGCAGGGACTCCATCCGGGCCAGATAGTCGGCCACCGGCGCGCCGAGGGAGGCGTCGAGCCAGTGGATCTGATCCCGACGGATATCGCGGTTGTCCTGATGCAGGGTCTCGCGCCCGATCCCCGCCGGTCGCCACTCGTCCGGCAGGCAGGCCTTGAGGGCATCCACCTCGGCGGCGGTTAAAAAATCATCCACTATCACCCAACCCCGGGTGTAGATGGCATCCATGACGGCTTGATAGTCCAAGATAGGCTCGCAGCGAGGGGAGAGAGTGCGCTTTGTAGCGACTTCGGACCATCGGCACAAACCGGATTGCTTCTCTTGAGAAGTCCCGCCATCAATAGGAGTCTGGGGGGAACAGACGCCCTCCCCCTTGCTCCCCGGCCCTCGGCCCGTTAACGTGCAAGGATTGTCCCCGGGCGCCTTGTCGCCCCTCTTGCATCAGGAGAAACCATGCCCCTGCCCCTCATCCCCCTGCAACGACTCGATGGCACGGCCTGGTCCACCGCCGATCTGCAGGGCCGTGTCGTGCTAGTGGTCAACGTGGCAAGCCGCTGCGGTTTTACCCCCCAATACACCGGGCTTGAGGCCCTCTATCGCCAGTTCGGCCCCCAAGGCTTCGAGATCCTGGGCTTTCCCTGCGATCAGTTCGGCCATCAGGAGCCGGGCGATGCCGAGGAGATCGCCCGCTTCTGCTCGCTCGACTACCCTGTCAGCTTCCCCCTGATGGCCAAGTGCGAGGTCAACGGCGCCGGGGCCCACCCCCTCTATCGCTGGCTCAAGGAGCAAAAGCCCGGACTCCTTGGCAGCGAGGCCATCAAGTGGAACTTCACCAAGTTCCTGATTGACCGTGAAGGCCGGGTGGTGGACCGCTTCGCCCCCCAGACCAGGCCGGAGGATCTGGTGCAGGCCATCAAGGGACTGCTCTGACGGGCGTGCGCCGAGGCCAGGGGGGCCCCTCTTAGCGCCCCCTGGCCTTTCCCTGCCGGGATGGCCGTGGCAACCCTGCTCGCGACACGGCTGCTGCGCGTGCGCCTCGCATCTGCTATATTACGCGCCCACTGTCTCTTGTGCGGTCGCTTTGCCGGGCTCAGGTCCAGCCTCGATGGCGGCCCACCCTATTTTCCATGTCGTGACGGACCAAGGCTGCCGTCACCCGTTGAGCCCAAGGCTCGGAGTGTCCCTCGAACATGTCATTCAATGAACTGGGTCTGTCACCGCACATCCTGCGGGCCGTCAAGGAGCTGGGTTACGAACAACCCACCCCCATCCAGCAGCAAGCCATTCCCGCCATCCTGGCCGGGCAGGACGTGCTGGGCGGCGCCCAGACAGGCACGGGCAAGACGGCCGGTTTCACCCTGCCCATGCTTCATCGACTGCTGGCCAACCACGGCCGTGGCGGTCGTCGCCAGGTGCGAGCCCTGGTGCTGACCCCGACCCGGGAGCTGGCCGCCCAGGTGGGCGAGAGCATCATCAAATATGCCCACCACCTGCCGTTTCGTACCCTGATCGCCTATGGCGGCGTCAGCATCAAGCCGAACCTGGACGCCATCAAGCTCGGGGTCGACATCCTGGTCGCCACCCCGGGCCGCCTGCTGGATCTGCTGACCCAGGGCGCCCTGACCCTGAGCGCCCTCGAGGTGCTGGTGCTGGATGAAGCGGACAGAATGCTCGACATGGGGTTCATCACCGACATTCGCCGCATCATGAAGGCCCTGCCGGAGGAGCGTCAGACCCTGCTCTTCTCCGCCACCTTCTCCAATGACATCAAGGCGCTGGCGGACGATCTGCTCAAGGATCCCACCCTCATCGAGGTGGATCCCAGCAACACCGCCGCCGAGCAGGTAAGCCAGCGCATCATCCAGGTCGATCGGGAACGCCGCCGGGAGATGCTCTCCCACATGATTGGCCGTGGCAACTGGCAGCGGGTGCTGGTGTTCGTGCGCACCAAGCAGATTGCCGACAGGCTCGCCCAGCAGATGCAGAAAGATGGCCTGGATACGGTCGCCATCCACGGTGACAAGAGCCAGGGGGCCCGCAACCGGGCGCTGGCGGATTTTCGTGAAGGCAAGGTGCGGGTGCTGGTTGCCACCGATATCGCCGCACGGGGTCTGGACATCGATCAGCTGCCCCACGTGATCAACTTCGAGCTGCCCCAGATGGCGGAGGATTACATCCACCGCATCGGCCGCACCGGCCGTGCCGGGCGCGGCGGCGAGGCCATCTCCCTGGTGAGCCAGGACGAGCTGGGTCAGCTCAAGGAGATCGAGGCGCTGATCGGCCAATCCCTGACCGTGGAGATCCTGGAAGGGTACGAGCCGAGCGGCAAGCCGAGCCGCCAGACCCTGCCGGGCAGCAAGCCGGTGCAAAACCCGCCCCGCGCCCGTGGCCATGCCAACGCCAAGGGCAAACCCGCCGCCGGGAAAGGCAAGGGGGATGGCGCCAAGAAGCCGGCCCAGCCTGCGCAAAACAAGTCCCGCAAGCGGGAAGTGGTGGGCGAGGACATCGGTTTCGCCCCCATGCGCCGCCTGCCCAAGGCCCAGCGGGGCGACTATCAGGACAACTCCAACGAGGAGTGAGGCGGCGCGAGCACTGCGTCCTGAACAACAATAAACCGCCCGAGGGCGGTTTTTTTATGCTCTGGCGCCCTTAACCGGCGGCCAAGGCCATGTGCAGCAGGGGATAGGGCTTGCCCTGGCCATCCAGGGGGGAGCGCCCCGTCACCTCGAAGCCCAGGTGCTGGTAGAAGCCGACAGCCTGGGCATTCTGTTCGTTGACGTCCACGCGAGTCGCCCCCAGACAACGGATGGCGTGGTCCACCAGCTGGCGGCCGACCCCGCCCCCTCTCGCCTCGGGAGCGATGAACAGCATCTCGATATTGCCCTCAGCCACCCCGATAAAACCGACGATCACGCCATCCTGCCTGGCGCAATAAAGGCGCACGGCATCGAAATAGTGTTCGAGGATGAGAGGCTTGAGGGTGGCGATGTCTTCCTCTTGCAGGAAGTGATGGGTAGCGCGTACCGAGGCCTCCCAGAGAGCGATCAGGGCCGGGTAATCCTCGGTTTGTGCTGGTTCTATCTTCATGAATTGTTGGCTCAATTTATGGCAAAAGCGCCGATGCTAAGCCTTGGGGCCGAACCTCGTCAAGGTGCAGCCCTGGGCCTCTGCCTGCTTGATGACAAACCCCTTCTCGATGCCCGCCTTGAAGCCCAGCTTCTCATAGAGGCGATGGGCTTCATCGCGCCCTTCCCCCGAGAGCAGCATCACCTTGTAGCCATCCAGCCCCCAGGCCAGGGAGAGCGCCTGTTCAAGCACCTTCTGGCTCAGCCCCTGGCGTCGGAACGCAGAGGCCGTTACCACGTGCTCTATGATGCCAAAGGGCCTGCCGCCGTTGCTCAGGGTCGGGATCACCCCGAGCTGGCAGGTGGCGGCGAGCTCACCGCCCACCTTCGCCACGATGATCCGCACCTCGGGCCTGGCCAGCAGGCTCGCGAGCGTCTCCCTCGCCATGGAAAGCGGCATCACGGGATCCCGTGGTCTGAGCTCGGCGTAAAGGCTGAGCAAGCCGCCAGATCCTGCTCCCTGCACTCTCTGATCACCACCATGGCAACCCACCTGATCTGCCACTCCTCTTTCGGCTGATCATGCATGACGCCAGCATGGAGTGTGCGCAGGCATAATAGAGAAAGAAGATGCCTCCCCAGGTTGGGAAGGCATCGCGATCAACGGGTCTTGACCGCCTGGAGCAGGACAGAGACATCGGCGCCAACGCGGCGGGTCGCGATGGCTTCGCGAATGTCGCTCTCGCTGTAGCGACTGGCGGGGTAGACCACCACGCAGGCGGTGTCACCGGGAGCGAGGAAGTGGGTCTCGCCAAAGGGGGTGTAGCGGGTGGCGCCAATGCTGATGAGCGCATGGGCCGGGCGCCCCGCCTGGGCCAGCAGCCCCTGGATATGCTCGGCCGGGCCTTCGTCCTGCTGATGGTTGAACTTGTCGATGGCCCACGCCAGCAACTGACCGTGGAAGTAGCTGTAGTCCACCGCCGCGCTGTCGATCCCGTAGGGGTGCAGCTCCCCGTCCCGCTCCAGATAGCAGGCGATGCGGTAGTCATCGAGCTCGCATCCTGCGGCAAAGTGGGTCAGGGGCAGCAGGTTCGCGGCCAGCCCCTTGCTCTCTTCACCCCAGTTCTTCTTCTCGCTGATCTTGTTGGCATTGGGGCGACGGATGGAGCAGTCGTTGTAGGCGCCAAACGCCTTGGGATGGATGGCCACCACCTGCTCCCCCGCGTACTCCAGCTCGCACCACAGTGCCACCTCGGGTTCAATCTGCACCTTCTCGTCCCCGCTCACCGCCGCCTCCGGCAGGAAGATGGCATCGCCGCTCAGGGGAAAGACCCCGAGCTGGCCGGGATGGTTCGGCACATAGAAGGGGAACAGCGCCTTGGGGGCGACCTTGTCGTCAACCTTGACGGCGACGAAGTCCGCCGCCTCCCCTGCCTGCTCCAGGTGACCGGCGAAGTTGCCCGCCACGCCCAGTCCGATAAAGGGGGGCTGTGAGGTGATCTGCATCTGTGGCTCCACTGGCGCGGCCGGGGCCGCCGCCTCGTTGTCGTTGTTCAGGGCGGAAATACCGCCAAAGAGGGAGCTTATTAGAGCACAGCCCCCGTACGGCGCCCAGCCACCGGGCCACAAGCTGTGCACCAGGGCGGATTTCCCCTCACCATCTGGTCATAAAGTCGGCAGTCGATGCGAAGCTGTGATCCCGATGCTTGGGAGAGCCCGGCACTTTTGCTAGGCTGCCCTATTCATTTGCCGTTCGGGAGCCGTCGCAAGGCCATGGCCACCCACTTTCAGGGGCGCTTCGAGGTGGAGTTCAAATACCGCCTGACGGACAGCGCCGCCTTTGTGCATACCCTCACGGCCCTCAGCCCCGAGGTGATGGTGGCGGACAATCATGAGCAGGACTGCTACTTCGACACGGCAGATGGCGCCCTGGCCCGGGCAGAGAAGAGCCTGATCATCCGCACCATGGCCCCCAGCGGCATCCGGCTCTGGATAGTCAAAGGACCCGGACCCGATCGCTGCGAGGCGGTCAACATCACCGATGCGGACAAGGCGGCCAGCATGGTGCGCACCCTGGGCTACCAGCCGGTGCTGACCATCGACAAGCGGCGCAGCATCTATTTTCTGGGGGCCTTCCACGTCACGGTGGATCACCTGGCAGGCGTCGGTGATTTTGCCGAGCTCGCCATCATGACTGACGACGAGACCGCCCTGCCCGCCTACCGCGCGCAGTTGCTGGCGCTGGCTAGCCGGCTGGGACTGGCGCCCGAGATGCGGGAAACCCGCTCCTATCGCACCCTGAGCGAGCAGCGAGCCCCCCCTTTGACAAGCGGCAACAAGAGGAATCTGCCCATGATCGACAAACTCGCCTGGCTGACCTTCAAGGAGGGACAACTGCTGTGCGCCCGCTCCCACGGCAAGGACATCTACTACATTCCGGGGGGCAAGCGCGAGCCGGGCGAGAGCGACGAGGCGGCCCTCGTTCGTGAAATCGAGGAAGAGCTCGCGGTCATCCTGAAACCCGACACCCTGGCGTTCGCCTGCGAGTTCAGCGCCCAGGCGGACGGCAAGCCGCAAGGGGTGAATGTCAATCTGCGTTGCTACACGGGGGACGCCGACGGCACGCCCGTCGCCTCGGCGGAGATCGCCGAGCTGCGCTGGCTGGACAGCCGCCACCTGGCCGAAGTCTCCCCCGTCTCCCGCCTGCTGTTCCAGTGGCTGGCAGCGCAGGGACTGATCCATTAAGAGACGGCGCACCTGACCGGATGATAATAGCACCGGCAGGAGAGTCCGCGCCCGAGACGTTAATCCCCCACGTGGGCCAAGAGAGAAGATGAGGACATTCAATGGAGATCCTTGAGGTCGAGAGCACCAGAGGCATCAAACCGGCGCTGATCGCCCTGCTGCAAGATTGCGTGGCCAGCGGTGCCTCGGTGGGCTTTCTGCCTCCCCTGCAGGAAGAGCAGGGGCTGGCGTACTGGCAAGGCATCGAGGGGGAGCTGGCGGATGGAGTGCGCAAGCTCTGGGTGGCGTTTGATCAGCACCATCTGGTGGGCGCCCTGCAGCTCTCCCTGTGCACAAAGGCCAACGGGGGCCACAGGGCCGAAGTGGAAAAGCTGATGGTCCACAGCCAGGCCCGTGGCAAGGGGGTGGGCCGCGCCCTGATGAACGCCATGGAGCAAGGGGCCCGGGACGCCAGGCGTACCTTGCTGGTGCTGGATACCCGGGTCGGCGACGTGGCCTCCAGCCTCTATCGCCAGCTCGGCTATCAGGAGGCCGGCCAGATCCCGGACTTCGCCCGCAATGGGGACGGCACCCTCGCCGCCACCCAGTTCTTCTACAAGCAGCTCTGAGGCAGACGGCCTGGCAAGACCGGACAGCGTGCCGGTCTTGCCCCCTCCAAGGCTCGGCGTACATAGGTTTTTGGTTCAATCAGACTCATCGGCAAGGAGCCATCATGATATTGGAAGTCGCCCATCTGCAGATCATTCCCGGCAAGGCCACTGACTTCGAGCAGGCCTTCGCCCGAGCCCAGCACATCATCAGCGCCATGCCCGGCTACCTGGGCCACCAGTTGCAGCGTGCCCTGGACGATCCCCATCACTACCTGCTGCTGGTGCAGTGGGCGCGGCTGGAAGATCACACCCGGGGTTCAGGGGCTCCCCCCGGTACCAGGAGTGGAAGGCCCTGCTGCACCACTTCTACGACCCCTTCCCCAGGGTCGAACATTTTCAGGATGCAACACCGATCAGTGCCGCAAGCTGAACCTTGATCAGCTCGTCCCGTCACGGGCTGATCAATGGCGTCAGGCCAGGCGCTCGGCCCTGTGGGCAATCTGCGGCTCGGCAAAGGCGCTCTGGGCCGCGATGAGCTGCAGCTCGTAGGCATTCGCCTCCCAGGTCTGTCTCAGCACCGCATCCACCGCGGCGTTGGTGCGCTCGAAGGCGCTCACCCCATCATATCCCGCCTGCAGGTTGGCCAGCATCAGGGCGCTGATGAGATCCCCCACGCCCACCGGTTGGCGCGCGAAATCGTAAAGGGGACGGGCGATCAGATAGTCTCCCTCGGGGGTGGCAAGCAGCATCTCGAAGCGGCCGGGGACGCTGGCGGCGCGACCCAGGTGCTTGACCAGCACCATCTTCACCCCCTTCTCCAGCAACTGGCGTGCGGCGACCCGGGTCTGGGCCAGGGTTGTCAGATGGACATCGCACAGGGTCTCCAGCTCCAGCAGATTGGGGGCCATGATGTCCGCCACCGGCAGGGCCTGCTCGGTGAGAAAGCGGGTGACGCCCGGGGCGACGATGCACCCCTTCTCCGGATGCCCCATCACGGGATCGCAGAAATAGAGGGCCGCCGGATTGGCTCGTTTCACCGCCGCCACCACCGCCAGGATCTCGTCCCCCTGCTCCGCCGAGCCCAGATAGCCACTTAGCACCGCATCGCAGCGCGCCAGCACCTCGATATTGCAAAGCCCCTGGCACAAGGCGGCAATGTGGCCCGCCGGCATTGCCATTCCCTGCCAACCCGCCTCGTACTGGGTGTGGTTGGAGAACTGCACCGTATTGATGGGCCACACCTCCATGCCGAGACGGCGCATGGGGAACACGGCGGCGCTGTTGCCGGCACAGCCAAACACCACGTGGGACTGGATAGAGAGAATGCGTTTCATCGACACCACCGGACAAGAAGCCTGAGGAAAAGAGGCAATATATCGGATGAAGAGACGGCTCTTCCAGCAATTAACGCCCTGACTCCCTATTTATGCTTCTGCAGGCTTAACCTGCCGCATATTTGACCCCCGCTACCCTGTTTCTGTACAACCCTGGAGCCATCTCCCCGCTGCTGCGGGGTGATAAATGTACTTGTACGTCTCTTGTCTGATGGCATACAAGGTGATTTTTAAACCAGCCATGAACAGTCGGGATCAAGGATGAGGTCCGATGAAAAGGCGCCAGTCGGCAGTCGGCAGTCGGCAGTCGGCAGTCGGCAGTCGCAAAGTAAGGCAACAAGGGCAAGGGTCAAGGAGACGTCGGAAGATCACAGGACAAAGGCGGCCTCCCCTTGCCTGACACCGTGGCAACGGCAAGCCATACGCAGTGGCGACAGCAAGTCACGTCACCAGTGCCGTGACTGCAGCGAGTCGCCAGCAGTCGTCAGAGGGAGCGCGGTGCTTGGGCGTCTCAATCCCGGGCGAAGTGGTAGACCCAGCCTTCGTCCGGTGCCATCTCCTCCGGCAGGTCCACCAGAGCAGGCAGCGAGGTGACGGCCCCTTCGGCCGCATATTGCAGGGCCATCAGGGCGCAGAGCGCGGCATCATAGGGATCCGTTCCAGGGATGAGGATTGCTGGCAGGTGGGGTTGCAGCTCGGGCCGCACAGCAGAGGCTTTGCCCCCCATTTTGGCCAGGGCGGGATAGACCTCCAGCACCGCGCGCCCGGCAGCCCTCGCCCGTTTTGGCACCAGTTGCAGATCCCCGAGGCGCGGCAGCATGGAGAGGGCCAGGGTGGCGTTGTTGCCGAGCCTGTCGAAGGTGGCGGAGAGGGGCTTCTTGCCATAGTGCTGATAGAGCCAGCGCTCGCAATCCCGGTAGGCGTAAGGGTTGTCAATCTCCCGCTGGGGCACGGGAAAGCCGCTCCCCCACCCCGCCAGCAGATCGGCGAGGGCGCGGGGAAAGGCCAGGGGCGCATCGATGCCGAGAGCAAGGCGCGGGCAGGCCAGCACCTGCATCAGCGCCACCTCGTCTTGCAGGGCCGGGCGCAGCAGGGCATCCAGATCCGGCGCGACCCGGGAGCTCAGGCGAAACAGGGGGGAGATCCCGAGCCAGTGCAGACGCGACTCCCGGGCCTGCCAACCCACCACCGCCACCGCCTGGGCATTGCCCTGCCAGCCCCTCACGTCCCAGCCGATGCCGATGGCGTCCATGTGTTCCGTTGTCATGCCCCTGTTACCTCTGTGCAGCCTTGATGGAGCACAGGGTAATGGCTGCCCCTCCTAAAGCAAGGGCAAGTTGGTCCCTAGAAGGATTTCTTGAAGTTGATCAGGGGCAGAATGGGGAAGATGCCGTTCTCGGCGTAGTTGGCCAGGCCAATCTGCAAGCCGTCCAGGTGCTTGGTGGCATTGACGAATCCCAGCTGGAACGTGGTGCGTTCGGCATAGTTGACGAAGCCGACGTTGGCCAGGGCATTGCCCTGGGCGATGTTGACCGCCCCCCAGTTGAGCCCCTTCACATTGTTGGTCAGGTTGACGAAGCCCAGATTGAGGCCGGTATCCTGCCCTTCGTGCCAGTTGACGGCGTTGATGGCGACCCCGCCAAACTGATGGCGCACCCGGCTCGCGCCAAAGAACACACCAAGCTGCAGGCCGGTGAATTGATCCACGTCGGAGAGGGCGAACACCGGCAGATCGATCCCCTTCACCTGGCCGGTGCGGCCGTAGAGGAAGGAAGCCCTTGCCCCTTCCACCTGATTGGACGAGGGCAGGTTGACACCGGGCAGGGAGATCTGGACCGGCGTGCTGGCCTGGGCGACACCGGCGAGGGTCAGGGCACCACAGCCGAGCAGCAGGGCGAACGGTTTCATCGGGGATTCCTTGTGAAGAGGGTGTGGCTCAAGGGTACCAGCGCAGGCCCCGGGGAACGAGACCCCGCCCCCTGCCCTGCGTCACCTCTCGTCTGAACCCGGGGATGGCTCTCTCGGCGGATTGGAAAATTCAAACAGAAACTAACATTTATACCAAAGGTGGATTGGTTGCAGAATTCTCAAACGTGTGTTTGAACAGAGCAAACAACACGTAACACAGGGATGACGTGCTGTACCCGTAAGAAGGGTCGATTGACCCGCAAAAACAGTGTTCTGCCGAACCGGAGACCCATGATGAATATGGACGTGATCAAGAGCTTTACCGAGCAGATGCAAGGCTTTGCCGCTCCCCTCACCCGCTACAACCAGCTGCTGGCCAGCAACATCGAACAGCTGACCCGGTTGCAACTGGCGTCCGCCAATGCCTACGCCGAACTGGGGCTCAACCAGTTGCAGGCCGTCGGCAAGGTGCAGGATGCCCAGAGCCTGGCGGCCCTCGGCACCGTGCAGCTGGAGAGCGCCAGCCAGCTCTCCCGCCAGATGCTGGATGACATCCAGAAGCTCAGCACCCTCGGCCAGCAGTTCAAGGAAGAACTGGATGCCCTGACCGCAGATGGCATCAAGAAGAGCACGGGCAAGGCCTGATAACCCCTGGCTGCCCGTCTTGCGGGCAGCCACATCTCCCCACGACTCGACAGAACGGGCAAGTGCCCGCCCCGGGCGTGGGTGAAGGAGAACACATGAGCCAATCATCTTACGGCCCGCTGTTCGAGGCCCTGGCCCACTACAACGACAAGCTGCTGGCCATGGCCAGAGCCCAGACCGAGCGCACCGCCCAGGCCCTGCTGCAGACCAGTCTGGACGATCTGGGCCAGGTGCTGGAGCAGGGCAGCCAGCAGCCCTGGCAGCTGATCCAGTCCCAGATGAACTGGTGGCAGGATCAGCTCAAGCTGATGCAGCACACCCTGCTCAAGAGTGCAGGCCAGCCGAGCGAGCCGGTGATCACCCCGGATCGCAGCGATCGCCGCTTCAAGGCCGACGCCTGGAGCGAGCAACCCCTCTATGACTACCTCAAGCAATCCTATCTGCTGACCGCAAGACACCTGCTGGCGGCGGTGGATGCCCTGGAGGGCGTGCCCGAGAAGAGCCGGGAGCGACTGCGCTTTTTCACCCGCCAGTACGTCAACGCCATGGCTCCCAGCAACTTCCTGGCCACCAACCCGGAGCTGCTCAAGCTCACCCTGGAGTCCGACGGCCAGAATCTGGTGCGCGGCCTTGCGCTCCTGGCCGAAGATCTGGAGCGCAGCGCCGATCACCTCAACATCCGCCTGACCGACGAGTCCGCCTTCGAGCTCGGCCGGGATCTGGCGACCACCCCGGGCCGGGTAGTGCTGCGCACCGAGCTCTTTGAGCTCATCCAGTACAGCCCGACCACAGCGACGGTGGGCAAGACCCCGGTGCTGGTCGTGCCCCCCTTCATCAACAAGTACTACATCTTGACATCCTCCCCCACCTTAGCGC
>NZ_JBFOCN010000039.1:0-6041 GCF_040907815.1 Aeromonas sp. s6 | reverse complement strand
ATAACCAACTGGCGATGTTATTCACGCTGGCCAACCTGTTTCGGGCGGACCAAATGATACGTCAGTGGGAGAGATCTCACTAAAAACTGGGAATAACGCCTTAAATGGCGAAGAAACGGTCTAAATAGGCTGATTCAAGGCATTTACGGGAGAAAAAATCGGCTCAAACATGAAGAAATGAAATGACTGCGTCAGCCGAGAAGAATTTCCCCGCTTATTCGCAGCTTCCCTAGCGTTTCACTCCTGACCTACTACTCTCAACAGAACATGTCTTTGAGCGTCCTTGACTCTATTCTTGTCTGAGTTGAAGTCGGTCTGATATCACCATGTTCATCATAGGCTACGAGCTACTGCTTTCTGTACCTTTGCTTACCAATGCAGAGGTTACATGTAGAGCAGGAGACTGAGCATAACATAGCTTGTATGTTTGATTTATTTCAAAACAACTATAACCAAGCTCATTTACCAGATTTAAAACCACTGAGTAATCGCAAGACGTGTAAAAGAAGTCTATTAATCTAATTTATAGTGAAACCCACATTTCACATATAGATGTCAATTGATTTTTGTTACCCAGATAAGTAATCACTTAGGGTCAAAAAAATATTTTTGCCTTAATGTTGGTAAAGAATTTGAATTTTCTATATCAAATATGCATTTTCCTCAGTCAATATCACTACTCGACTCAACATCCTACGGATTATCGCTTGTTACAAATAATCAACACTCGTGCATCTTCCTGCTAGAAGGTGTTTACATCTAACTTCTCGGCCATTAAATTGAAATCGCCGTTTGGAGCCTTCGCTCCTGGTATTCATCAACCTTCATTTCATAAGGAAATAAAAAATGACTCTGAATAAAAAGGATATTAAATTCGTTTCTGCGGCTGCACTGAAACATGTTCAGCACGTACTGTTCTGAATATGAACGTATGAAAAAGGATGGTGTGTATACACCATCCTTTTTTAATAGGGGATTATAGAATGTTGCATAAAATTATAGGGTCTATTGACCAAGAAAGTTTTTTTAATAATTACTTCGAAAAAAAGCCACTCTTCCAAAGAGCAGAGAGCAGTCTCATCAATATGTTCACCCTGGCTGACTTTGATCGCTATTTGATTGCTGGAGAGGGCATGCTACATAACTTAGTTAGAATAACTAAGGATGGGGTGGCAATAACGATACCGACCTATCATGGTCAAGCAACAACACAACGAGAATTCGTACTTGAAGCGTTCAAATCTGGTGCGACACTTAAGCTAGAAGATCTTGATAATCGTCACAGTGACATCGCTAAGATCTGCAAAAGCCTTGAGGACATTTTTGGTGGATATGTTTTCGCAAAACCATTCCTTACTGGCGCAAACTTCCCAGGCCTTGATACGCATTTTGATACCACAGAAGTTTTTGTTGTCCAACTAGAAGGGCGTAAAGTTTGGCATGTTTGGGACAAGGTAATCGATAATCCAACTCTTCCACTTCAACAGAACTTTAAAGATGTCGATCTTGGAGCTCCATCAATTGAGGTTATTCTAGAACCTGGAGATATATTATATATTCCAGCAGGAGCGCCACATTCTGCACGATGCTTAGATAGCCACTCATTACATATGGCTATTGGTTTGCAACCAATAAAAATTTTTGAAGTACTGGAAGGATACCTACGGCTAATGTCTGAGCACATAGTTGAACTCAGACAGAATATTTATCCATTCACTGAACGAGATCTTCTTGATAAAAATACAAAACTACTTTTAGATCGATTAAAGAAAGTACCTTTTGATGTAATTAAAGCTGACTTTGATATCGCATATAGCGCAACCAAACATGAGACCTGCGATAGACGCCTGGAAACTCTTGCTGCATCACATGCGATTACTGAGTCAACAAAGCTACGGCTAAGGCAAGGTGTTGATATACAAGCTAGAACTGGTGACGGTTCTATATCAATATATTTTAGTTCGACAATCAGCCCAGGAAAACCGCTTGTTTCAAGGCCTTCGAATGTAACTCTTCCTGATTATTGTCAGGGTGAAATAGATTATATTTGCTCAAGTGGATTAGTTTGCTTTACTCCAAGTCAGCTCTCTGGCGACCTAAACCTAGAGTCGAAAGTTCTGCTCTGTCAAGAGTTGGCTAATGTTGGCATTCTCATTTTAGAGTAACATTAAAGGGGCGTTTTCGTGTATCTTGATTTATTAAGTAAAGTGCTAACAAACAAAATCTATGAGCCTGATAGTCCAAAAGCAACACCTGATGAAGTGGACGAAATAAAGAAGACTCTAGACTTATTAATGAACGATGGTATCAATCTTAATATCAGCGCAGAAGACTTGACTCAAATCCTTCAGTACACCAAGAGATCTAGAAATATTCATACATACGTTAGCATTGACGCATTGAATAATATACGAGATGCCATAACAATCACAAATGAAAAAAAGATTGTTGGCGATGTATTAGATTGTGGGGTTTTGAGAGGGGGGAC
This sequence comes from Aeromonas sp. s6, assembly GCF_040907815.1. Lineage (NCBI taxonomy): Bacteria > Pseudomonadati > Pseudomonadota > Gammaproteobacteria > Aeromonadales > Aeromonadaceae > Aeromonas > Aeromonas sp. s6. The sequence goes on along the minus strand of NZ_JBFOCN010000039.1, from coordinate 3,553 downwards.
TTCAATCTACATGGCTGGAGTTCTGAAAAGCCTAAACTCATCTCGTAAGGTTTATGTAGCAGATTCCTTTTCAGGTCTACCGGTTCCCAGTACCCAGGATGGGATTTTTGCAAATCATTTCTGGTATCGATTTTCTAAGGCACTCCCGATATATAACCTGGACTGCTTAGCAAGCATTGATGATGTAAAGGAAAATTTTAATCGTTATGGATTACTCGATGATAACATAATTTTCATGCCAGGCTGGTTTGAAGATACACTACCATCATTATCAGCTGCTAATGTTAAGTTTAGTGTTGTAAGAATTGACGCGGATTGGTATAGCTCAACAAAAGACGTTCTAGATAACGTATATCACCTAATATCCGATGGTGGATTCATCATCATTGATGATTATAATCTACCAGGATGTAAGCTAGCGGTTGATGAATTTAGAGAAAAAAATGGAATTTCAAAACCACTTCAAATTGCAGATGAAGTTGCAGGAGTATTCTTTTGGATAAAATAACTCATTCATTTTCAAACCGTCTCAAGCTACTTTTACTGGGTGATGGGTTGGTCGTGTTCGGGGGATGGATTGACTATATAGCCATACTGACAATATGTGTGTATCGATTTCAAGTTGATAGCATGGAGATAGCAATTATCGGCGCAAGTATGCTATTGCCAGGTATCATATTTACCGGATTTATTAGTAATTTGGTTAATGGCTGTAAAGTTCTTTATTGGTTGCGTACGAGTCTCGTGCTAAGGGCGTTGCTGACTGTTGCACTATTAACTGCAAGCAACCTATATATCTTTGTGGCAATAGCTGTAATTAGATCTCTATTTAATAGCATAGCCACACCAGCTATATCAGTTATCAGTGCTCGTTGTGTACCAGCGGAAAACAGAACTCGCTACTATTCCTTGCTAAATATGATGAATAGTGCAGCAAAGATAACTGGCCCTGCACTTGGTGGAGCAATCGCGTCATTCGGGAGTGACGAATATGCATTGTTGATTTCAGGTGGATTAACGCTTGCTGGCTGCATTGTGTTCTGGACAATAAAGACTACAACAGTTAAAGATGGACTGGACAATTCACCAAGCTCAAAGCCATCAACATTGAGTAATGAAAGTTGGAATTCATATGCCATAGTAATGGCAATATTTTTTATCGCCGTTTTCATGGTCAACAATCAACTCCCAATTTTACTTAGAGATAACGGGTTAGATAAAAGTGCCCTTGGTGTATTAGTATCTTCATCTGCTATAGGAAACTTTCTGTATGGGTTGTGGAGTGCTCGTAATGCTACGTCTTCTTCTCTTAAAGGACTAATTGAGGAGATCTTATTCCCTGCCTTTATTACTATGTGTATGTTTATTTTGATCGCCCCCATATTATATGAACCTTTTACATTGCAATTGGCATCATTGGCTATAGTATTTTTTGTTGTAGGGCTTTTCAGTTCTAGATTTGCGATCTCATCAAATGTATACCTGGCTGAAAATTTTCAAGCAAGCCTTGGGATTGCAGCTGGACGGCTGCAAGCAATCCAGAACAGCGCGATGCTTATAGCGCCATTCATAGGAGCATTTGTACTTAGCCATTCATCTGGAGCTTTTTTGTTTGTACTGGCAGGTGTTACTGGTATCACAGGGTTATTTGCTGTGTATATGATGACTGCAAGAAAAGGCGTTAAACAGACGTTGGATGCAAAGAGCCAAGAGTAGGCGCTAAGAGGTGATATGAGCTGCTAGGAAGCGATCTTCTGTGGGCTTATAAAAACATCATTACTAACCTAGTAGCATAAAAGACACCGGTTTGAAGCCGGTGTCAAGTGATAACTATATCTGTACACTCTATTACATGAAGCCTTATTTCCTCAAGTCAGAGAGCGGCTTGTTAACTACATCCTCAAACTGCTTCAGTGTCTTTTGATACTCCCTTATTTCACGCGGAATAAGTACATCAACAGTTTTAAGAATTTGCTCAACATGATCAGGCAACTTAGGCATTGCAGCATCTTTAATCAGCCGCTCAACATTCGCGGGCAACTTAGTCATTGCAGCATCTTTAATCAGCTGCTCAACATTAGCAGGCAGCTTAGGCATTGCAGCGTCTTTAATCAGCCGCTCAACATTAGCAGGCAGCTTAGGCATTGCAGCGTCTTTAATCAGCCGCTCAACATTAGCAGGCAGCTTAGGCATTGCCGCGTCTTTAATCAGCCGCTCAACATTAGCAGGCAGCTTAGGCATTGCAGCGTCTTTAATCAGCCGATCAACATTAGCAGGCAGCTTAGGCATTGCCGCGTCTTTAATCAGCTGCTCAACATTAGCGGGCAACTTAGGCATTGCAGCATCTTTAATCAGCTGCTCAACATGATCAGGCTGCTTAGGTATTGCTGCACCAATCTTTTCAAACAGTTTTTCCAATTTCTCAGGTAGTTTAGGTGATATTACCGCAGAAGGCTGAAGCTTATTATTAAGCTGCTGCATGGCATTGTGCCACCCACCAGAAATCCCATTAAGTTCAGCCATGATGTCTAACGCTTGGGCTAGCTTTATTCCCTTTTCCTTGGCGAGCTTTTTGGCTTTTTTACGGCAGAATTCAACGGTATTACCAGAAGGGAATTTGATGTGATCGTTTTGGTGTTTCATGATACGCCTGTCCTTCATCAATTTAGATGCGCTAGCCGACATACGCCCTATAGAAGAATAGGGTTAATTGAATTTTCTTTCACTCTGCTGGTCACACACCTTCGCCTAGGTCGGCTAACTGGGTGCAGAAGTACCCATGACACTATCATGCCATGAATAAAGAGGACTCATCAAGATCTTTTCTATTGGCTTTATCAGTTAACTATCTGGAATCGCAGTATCTTCAACGATGATGCTGGCGCGTGGATACGCGCTGCTTTCCCGCTTGTTGCCAACGTGGCCGCATGGAGTGCTACATTGTTGCCAGTCCCATGGGGCTTGTACGCAATGTCACATGCTCTTGAGGTCAAACAACACCAGGTGTGCAGCCAGTTGACATCACAATCCCAAACATGCAGCTCGGTGTGATCGCCCTCTCATCTAGTTTTCTCTACTCATAGGTTTGTGACCAAACCACTCATGTAATCTGTTACGATATCACTCATTTGGCACCACAACTTGTGGGCAAGTAAATAAGTCGCATGACGCATTAATTAGGGAAGGTGCGAATAAGCGGGGAAATTCTTCTCGGCTGACTCAGTCATTTCATTTCTTCATGTTTGAGCCGATTTTTTACTCCCGTAAATGCCTTGAATCAGCCTATTTAGACCGTTTCTTCGCCATTTAAGGCGCTATTCCCAGTTTTTAGTGAGATCTCTCCCACTGACGTATCATTTGGTCCGCCCGAAACAGGTTGGCCAGCGTGAATAACATCGCCAGTTGGTTATCGTTTTTCAGCAACCCCTTGTATCTGGCTTTCACGAAGCCGAACTGTTGCTTGATGATGCGAAATGGGTGCTCCACCTTGGCCCGGATGCTGGCTTTCATGTATTCGATGTTGATGGCCGTTTTGTTCTTGCGTGGATGCTGT
>NZ_JBFOCN010000038.1:0-11000 GCF_040907815.1 Aeromonas sp. s6 | reverse complement strand
TGGGTCAACTCACTTCTCCTCTTTCTCATCGATTCTCCCTTCAGTGACAGCCGGTGAGCGTTGTGCATCAGCCGGTCCAGGATCGCATCTGCCAGAGTGTTGTCCCCCAAGCTCGCGTACCACTCTTCCGTTGGCAGCTGACTGACCACGACCGTCGAGTATTTCCCGTACCGATCATCCATGATCTCCAGCAGGGCGTTGCGCTGCTCGGCATTCACCGCTTCCAGTCCCCAGTCATCCAGGATCAGCAGCTCTATCCTTGCCAGTTGACCCAGCAGTCTGGCGTAACTGCCATCTACCTTGGCCTGGCTCAGCTCAAGTAGCAGACGCGGCAGCCGGTAGTAACGAGTGCTGTGCCCCTGCTGACAGGCTTGGTAGCCCAGCGCACAGGCTAGGTAGGTTTTTCCGCAGCCACAGGGGCCGGTAATGAGCAGGTTCTGGCCCCGGCGCAGCCACTCTCCTTGGGCCAGGTTTGCCACCTGTGACCGCTCCAGGTTGCGTGCAGACTGGTAGTCCACCTCTTGCACCGTGGCCTGGAGTTTGAGCCTCGCCTGCTTGACCAGCCGAGCTTGTTTACGCTGCTCCCGGCTCAGTTGTTCGTGTTCGACCAGCAGGCTTAGCCGCTCGATGAAGGGCAGCCCTTCGTAGGTACTTGCCTGTTCCAGTTGTTGTTGCACGGCATCCGCCATGCCGGTCAGTTTCAGGTGTCTCAAGCGGGTCAGCGTTTGTTGGGTCATGGGACGTATCCTCTTTAGTGGAAGCTCTGGGGGCCGCGGATGTTCTCGTGCTCTTGCGGCAGTTCTGGATAACTGAGCGGACTTGCGGACAGTTGGTCGCGGCCACTGGTCAGCACCGACTTGAGCTGCTTGAGCCGCACCAGTCCTTCCCGGTTGGCCAGCTGGCAACAGGCTTCGACTCGTGATGGCGGATACTCCCGGCTAAGACTCAGCAGTCCCAGGCAGAGTCGGTATGCCTGCTCGGCATGGGCTTTCTCTGCCAGCCGTTCGCTAACCCAGCACAAGGTGCCCGGTCCGATGTCGGCAGCCCACTGCTTAAGACGCCCTGGCGTCCAGCGTTGCTGCTTGCTGTGACGTTCCGGCATGTGCTCAGGGAGTGTGCTCATCCCCGGGATGGTTTTACGCGGATGGCTCGCGACCAGCTGTTGCTGGTGATAGACCTGAAGCAGGGTATCGCCCGCATGGAGCTCCAGTTGCTGACCCACATACTGGTGCGGCACCGAGTAATGGTGCTGCTCATAGCTGACGTGATAGTCGATGTTGACCTTGACCGTTTTGATGGCGACATAGCGATAGGGATGCACCGGTAGTGACCCCAGTGCCGGGCGGTCCAACTGCTCAAACGCCTCGCGTCGGTTACCGGGCAGCTGCTTGAACGGGCGCTCGTTGAGCTCATTCAACAAAGCCCGGATGCACTGGTTTAGCTCGGCAAGCGAGAAGAAGGTCTGATGGCGTAGGCGAGCCAGGATCCAGCGCTCGACGATCTGCACACCCACCTCGGCCTTGGCTTTGTCCTTAGGCTTGTAAGGGCGAGCTGGCATCACCGCCACCTGATAGTGCTCGGCCAACTGCTGGTAGCTGGGGTTGAGCTCGGGATCGTATCGGCAAGCCTTGCTGACACCGCTCTTGAGGTTGTCGGGGATCAGCAGTACCGGTGTCCCGCCGAAAAACTCAAAGGCACGGACATGGCTTTGCAGCCAGTCCGGCAGTGACTGGGACCAGGTGGCCTCGGCAAAGGTGTAGTTGGACGCACCGAGCACGGCGACAAAGACTTGTGCCTGACGGACCTCACCCGTGGAGGGCGAGGCGATGGGCACCGTGGGCCCGCAGTAGTCGATAAAGAGCTTTTCCCCCGCCTTGTGGATCTGGCGCATGGAGCGCTTTTGCAACTGACACCAGGACTTGTAACGGTCACAGAACTGGGAGTAGCTGTAACAGCTATTGGGATAGCGCTGGGTGTACTCCTCCCAGAGCAGCTGTTTGGAGACCCCCTTGCGCTTGAGCTCCTGATGGACAGAGGGCCAATCCGGCACAACATGGCGGGCCGAGATGGTGGTATCGGCCTGCGGATAGAACAGGGCAGCCAGTCGGCCATCATCAAGCTCGGTAGGTAAGGGCCAGGTAAGGCCGAGCGCCTGGGCACTTTTGAGGAGTTTCTGGATGGAGCCGACACTGACCTTGGTACAGATACTGATTTGGCGAACAGAGAGGTCAGCTTCCAGCCGCAGTCGCAGCACTTCACGAATTTTACGCATTGCAATCCTCTTGGCAGACATAGGCTCTTCCCTGGCAAAAGGGAGAGCGTATCAAAGGTTTTTAAATCAATGCGTTAAGGATGATTCCGGTGAATGTGAACAGTGATTCCGGGATGTTGAACACTGTTTCCGGAAAGGAGGGGCGAAGTGTTCAGGTTGAACCGGAATGAGCGTTCACATTGGTCCGGAAATGGTGTTCACGTTGAATCGGAATTGGTGTTCATGATCGGCCGGAATATGCAAGCAAAGGCCAAAATAGAACGACAAGAAGAGATACTGCGCAAAGCGGCGGCTCAAATGGGTGTCATCTTGGCGAAATAAGCTGACGGATAGATAGATGAAAGCGCTGGAGCAATCTGGCGCTTTTTTTATCAAGGTTTAGGACCTATCAACAGCCCTTGAATTGTGACAGATCGGTCTCCTTCTACTCTTGTTGCTTTCTGACACCTGACCCACTAGCACTCCCCCCTCCTTTTCACTGACCTAAGCAAGATCTCTGACCGCCCTTTGGTCACTTTCATTCAAACATCAATGCCTTTATGTCGTGCCTCTGCGGCTCCAGTTTGCCTACCGGAGAGAGGACGGCAGGAGAGGCACAACATAAGGAACCCATTTATGAAGATCACTTTCAACGGTAACACCTATCCGATCCAAAAGAACGCCGAGGGCCTGTACTCGCTGACCGACATTGAGAAAGCATGGCTGGCTGAAGGTGGTACTGGTGGCCAGCTCGATAACTGGAAGCGGGCACCTGAAGTCACAGAGCTGATTAAACTACGTGAAATTCACGTAGTTTCTAAAGAAGGCCGTAATGGCGGGACTTGGGGCTGCAAAGAGGCTGCTATTGAGTATGCTTCCTATTGCTCCAACGAATTCCGCCGTGCTGTCCGTAAGGCTTTCATTGCGCTGACTGAAGGCAACACCATGCAGGCCGCCGCTATCGCTGAGTCTGTAGCGGTGTCCCCTGAACTGTTTGAGAAGCACGACGCCACCCGCAGGGCCATGAACGATGCAATCAAGGCCAAGGGGATCGACATGTGCGGGAAAGCCTACGGCAATTTCTACCGGCTGGCCTGTAAGGCTGCCACTGGGTATGCCCCCTCTGTCCTTACAGGCAAGAATGGGTCAGCCAAGGAGTACATCAAGCAGGTATCCAACGCCCCCTGTATGAACGCTCTGATCGCTTGCATGGAGACAATCACAATGGGCCTGAAGGTAGGGCTGGATTATCACAAGGTCGCCGCCATGCTCAACGTAGAGACCTCACAGAATGGGGGGTATTTGACCGTCTGAGCGTGTCGTCACTGGGAGTCCATCAATGATTTCCAATCGGGATAGTTGCTGGTACGGTAAAGCTCCCCCAAAAGCTCTGGAGTCTGTAATGAGTAACCCCCCTTTTCCAACTGATGACCCTTGCGTATCTACTCTAGTAATTGTCGCTAATTTGGTAGCGCGTGTTCGCGTAGGGACCATCTCTGCGGAAGAGGCTGTTCACGAACTCTTAGATCTTGGATTTGGGAATGCGCCTCTTACTGTATTCATGGATCTCTTTGCGTGCGATGATTCGATACTGGAAACCATCTTTATGAACTACGAGTCAGACTCCAGCTCTTTGTGATCCCAAAACCAACTAAACGATAAAGCCCCCTTGGCGGATTTCAGGATTAGATAGACGCACTTGCGTCCGTCAGACCTGAGATTCACCGAGGGGGCTTTTGTTTGAGTTGATTGTTTGTTGAACTGCCCGATCTATGGCTTGTTTCAGATGTGTCCGATGGGTATTGTTGCTCTAGATGAGACATGGTTAAAAGCCAATTGGGAGATGTATGACATCCGAAGTATTGAATTCGTCAGAAGGAAGAGAGCGGACGGTTGCTTGTATAAGGTGCTCTGGTATGACGAAACATGAGGTTGTATGTTCAGTAGATCAGTCTGGGTATGTCGAAGAGATTGGAATAGATTGGGATGACTCCCATCAAATCATTCGCTGTAAAGGTTGCAGTACCCTATCCTTTCGCCGTGAGTCCTCGAACTCCGATGACTACGAGCCTATTGGGGATAATCAGTTTGAACGCACCATTTACGAGATGCTCTATCCCTCGCGCCTTGAAGGGCGTAAGGATTTGGGAACTCAGACTGCTTATCTCCCAGCAGATTTACGGCATGTTTATGTCGAGACAAACAAAGCCTTGAACAATGATTCTCCTGTCCTTGCTGGCATCGGTCTACGCGCTATAGTTGAGACCGTTTGTAAAGAGAAGGCGGCGAAGGGGAAAGATCTGTCCCAGAAGATCAATGACCTAATGGAAAATCGTATTTTAACGCCAACTGGCGCGGGGATTCTTCACAAGGTCAGGACCCTCGGCAATAAGGCTGCCCACGAGGTAAAACCTCACACCCCTCACCAGCTATCTGTAGCAATGGAAGTCGTGGAACACATGCTCAAAGACGTCTACATTCTGCCCAAGATTGTGGAAAACGAGTTCGAATAGTCCCAAACAAAAAAAGCCTCAAGCTGACCCGCCAGTTGCAATGGATGACTTGGGGCTTGTTTTCTAATTACTTATTGAACAAGTTCAAGAAGCTCTGCATGTACTCTCCGGCTAACATCTTCTCGACTGCTTCGAGCTGCTGCTGGAGTTCAAAGCCTGTAGCGTAAAGCCCGTAGGACAACGTAAGGCCCTTGCGACTGTGACCCAAAATCCCCGCAGCGATGCCCTCAAAGACCTGTGCCCGCTGGTATCCCGTGGCGGCCATCTTACGGAAGCTGTGGAATACGGCGCTGCACTGTTCCCCTAATACTGCGTCTTTGTGCTTCTGGAACATGACAGACCAATACTGTGCGCTGGACGGCCTTGTGCGTGTCTCTGTGCGCGTCCAAAGCTCCGACTCTACGACCGCCTTCAACTCTTCCCACAAAGAGACAGGAAGCGGGACATTACGCGCTGCGTTCGCTGTCTTACCATCTTTGATTGTGAAGTAATGTACCCCGTCCGTTTCGTGGAAGTCTTCCGCTGTGATCGTGACGAGTTCCCCGAGACGACACCCAGTCACCAAGGCAAACTTCATCAAGGAGTACATAGCTGGTCCAGCGTCTTCCAGAAGTGCGGCGACTTGTTCAACCGTGAAGGCTGTCCGTTTGGTGCCTGAAGAGGTAAGACGAATGTCCAAGTCCTTGAAGGGGTTCTCTCCGCTGACTTCCTTGCTTCGATAGGCCCAGTCCCACACCTTGGACAGACAAGTGGCATACGCCTTGACCGTGCGCGGGGCTTTGTCCTTGGCACACTCCAAGACCCACGCGATGACGTCCCGCTTGTCTATGTCGGCAAGGTGAATGTCCTTGAGCTTGAGGAACGAGGCGAACGACACAGGGGCAAGGTTCAACCGGCTAAGTGTCGATGGGTCTAGGGACTCTTCGGTTGTCTCTGTGTAGAGCTTGGCGGCCTCCATGAGGGTGATCCCGTACTTCGCCTCTATCCCTTCCGCGTCTTCCCATCCCATAGCCGCCCTGATGGCGTCAGCGCGTACCGTGTCGCCTTTCTCGATGGCTACTTGAAGCTCTGTGCTCCATGCCTCTTCGATGTTCTCTTCGTCTTGTTCTATCGGGGGCTCTCCGGCAGCCTTGCGAATCTCTTTGACGAGTGCAAGGAACTGCTGTCGCTCAGGGTTAACCCGAGCCTTCCTGACGATGCCTTCAAGTTCGGTAAGGAGCTGGTCTCTGCGCATGATCGCCTGTCCGAGGTTGTCGGTTTTCAGGCTTCGGCTGTAGATAGCAAGACCGTCAAACAGGTGCCTGACGTCTTTGGGGATGTTCCAGTGGATGTAGTAGCGATTTGCTTTCTTGACTAGGTGTTTCATTGCTCTTACCCTCTACAAAACATACCATCAAACATAGAGTCGGTCACACGTAACCTACTGAAATGTAGAGTTTATGCAGGTCTTGGAGTGCAAGATAAAGAGCTTGCTGGTCCATAACTCACATCTGTATGAAGGGAAGGAAAGGGGCTAAGCATATCAGACCCCTGCGCCCAGCGGGAGAAGCTGGTAACATATCCGCCAAACGTGAATGACAGGAATACAGAGACCGATGAGTCAATATCAAGACGACAACGAGTGGGAAGACTGGGGCCCCAGCAAGAGCCAGCTCAAGCGTGATGCCGAAGCCTTGCAGAAGATGGGGGAAGAGATCGTCTCCCTGAGTCACAGCGAGCTGGAGAAGATCCCCCTGGATGAAGAGCTCGCCGAAGCGGTCGAGCTGGGTCGCAAGCTCAAGCCGAAGAAGGATGAGTCCTTCCGTCGCCATCTCCAGTTCATCGGCCGTCTGATGCGTAGCCGCGATGTCGCCCCCATCGAAGAGGCCCTCTCCATTATCAAGATGCGTCACTCCACCGTGAACGCCCGCCTGCATCGCCTCGAACAGTGGCGCGAGCGGCTGATCACCGAAGGCGACAGCGCCCTCAACGAGCTGATGTCCCAGTTCCACGAGCTGGATCGCCAGAAGCTGCGTCAGCTGATCCGCACCGCCAACAAGGAGCGGGAGCTGAACAAGCCGCCGGTAGCCTATCGCGAGATGTACCAGTACCTGCGCGGTGAAATTGAAGATCTGTTGTAAGTGATGACTCACGTCCGCCTCAGGGCGGCGTGCAGTACACAATCAAACGGGGCCGAAATGGCCCCGTTTTTTCATACGCTATCCGCTCAGCTGCCCGCCATGCACTGGGTATGAGTAGCAGGTTGCAGATAGGGGACCAGCAGGGGGGCCATCCCCTTGAGCACCTGTACAGGCAGCGCCGACGTGAAGCGGAACTTGTCGGACTGGCTGCCAGGTACATAGGCCGTCAGCGTGCCGAAGTGATCATCCCCGATGTAGAAGACGAAAGTCGCAGTCCGGTTGCGAGCCAGTGAACTGGTCACATTGCCGTAGCGACCGACCGTCTCGATCCGGTTGTCCCCGGTCCCCGTCTTGCCCCCCAGGGCCAGGACAGTACCATCCTGCAAGGCGAAGGCCCCGGCGATGCGCCGCGCCGTCCCCCCTTCCACCACCTTGGAGAGTGCATTGCGCAAGGTGTTGGCCACCTCGGCAGGCATCACCCGTTCCCCCTGGGTGTTCGCCGGCTCAAAGACGGTGGCGAAGGGGGTCCCCTTGGCAAAGGAGAGGTGCTCGATGCGCAGGGTCGGCGCACGAATGCCGCCGTTCTGGATGATCCCCATCAGCTCGGCCAACGCAGCAGGACGATCGCCCGAGCTGCCCAGTGCGGCCGCCAGGGACGGAACCAGGTGATCGAACGGGTAGCCCAGGCGAGCCCAGCGCTGATGGATGTCGAGGAAGGCCTCAACCTCCAGCATGGTGCGGATCCGGCTATCCCGGGCACTGCGATGACGGGTCTTGAACAGCCAGCTGTAGACCTCCTGACGCTCGTCACGGCTGGCGGTTACCGCATCGGTAAAGGTGGCCTTGTCAAACTCCTTGAGATAAGCAAGTAACCACAGCTCAAGTGGATGCACCCGTGCGATATAACCTTGATCCGGCAGAGAATATTTGCCAGGGCCGTAATTGGTATAGAGCTGCTCTATGCGCTTCTCGGTCAATTTCTCCCGCGGCAGGCGCTTGGCCAGGAAAGCGGCAAAGTCGGCCTGGGAGGCTTCCGGCATCAGATAGCGATGCACGGCGGCGAGACGCACCGCGCTGGGTTTGAGACCATCGAGGAAGGTATCGAGCTGCTCTTCTGCACTCTTGCCACGATATTTGCGCCAGAACCTCAGCAGATAGGTCTGGCCCTCTTTGTCAGCAAACTTGGCCAGGTACTCGGTACGGCGAGGATCCCTGTCATCTTTCAACAACTGGGCACGATTTCCCTCCTTGTAGAGGCTGTAGCGGACGATGTCCCGCATCAAGCGCACGAAGGGCAGGTTGATGGATTCCCGCAGCGCATCGCGAATGGGCGGGATGCGACCGTTGTCTTCCTTGCGGAAGTTGTTGAAGGTGTGCATGCCACCGCCGGTAAAGAAGCCTTCATAGGGACTTGCGGAATACTTGCGGCCCAGTGCGACCTCCAGCATCACCGGCAGGCTTCTGTCCTTGGCACTCATCAGATAGGCGATGGCCCAGCGGCTGATGTTGTCCTGATCGGACACTTCGATCTTTCGCAGGCTCTCCACCGGCATGTTGCCGTAGCTGTCATGCAACTCGGTGACAATCTCGAGATAGGTGGTCAGCACCCGTAACTTGGCGGTGGATCCCAGTTCAAGCTTACTGCCCTCGTTGATATCGAACGGCTGGTCCGTGTTGTCGGTCTGCACCCTCACCTTGACACCTTCCGGCGTCTTCTCGAACAGGGTAAAGCTGTACTTCACATCACCCGTCTTCTCCGGCGAGAGCAGGCGCTCACCAAACAGGCCCACCTGGGCTGCGAATGCAGGGTCTGCCAGTTGCTGCAGATACCGTGACACCTCGTTTTGCAGCGGCATATTGAGGGTGGTGTTGGCCGTCAGATCCATGCGGTCCAGATCATAAAGCTGCACCCCGAGCTGACGACTGAGACGAGTGCGAGCCACCTGCAGCCCCTTGTTGTTGTTGACTCGAGTGATGGCAGGTGCCTGCAGGAAATCGCGGAAGACCAGCTTGGCCTTGAGAGCCGACTCCATCAGGGGGGGCGTGATCATTCCCTCCTGCACGAAGAGTCGCAGATAGCTGTCTGTCAGGGTAGACAGTGCTTCTCTACCCTGCGCCAGGTAATAGGAAGGACGGCGGTGGGCGATCATCAGGGAGACAACCTGGCGCAAGGCAAGGCCCTGCTCGGCCAGGGTAGAATCCTGGTTGCGAGCGGGATCCAGCAGTCGATTCACCTCATCGACATTGGCGCCAAACCAGACCCAGAGGCCATCACCGAGACCGTGCACCTCGCCATAACCAGGCGCCGCAGAGAGCGGGACCGAGTTGAGGTAGGCCCAGGCAACCAGCTTGCGGGCCTCCAGGGTCTCGGGCCCCAGCCGATAGGCACGAACGCTGGCCGAGACCATCTGGCGGATCTTCTCGGTCGGCGAAACGGTCAGTCCATCGGGAGAATGACGATACTTCTCCACCTGGGTCGCCAGGGTACTGCCGCCAGCAGATTGATCCTGCATATCCAGCGCCTTGCCCACCTGAGACAGCGCCGCCTTGGCAAAGCGCGGCCAGTCTACGGCCGGGTTGGCCAGCGGTTCCTTGTTGCTCAGGAGTTCACGGTTCTCGATAAACAGCAGAGACTGGATGACCAGGGGCGGTATGGCATTGAAATCCGGATAGTAATGAGTCGGATACTTGTACTGGTAGAAAGGCTCGGCACGGCAGTCATAGAGTGTCAATCCTGCCTGGACCTTCTCGGTATAAGGCACGAAGAAACCGTGGCTGGCGTAGTTGTAGAGCGCATCGGAAAAACGGACCTGTTCGCTCACCTGGTAGCCACGCTGAACGAGACGTTCCTGGATCATGGGCATCAGCACATAACCGAGTCGCTTGTCGAACGGGCCGTCGTCGGGGAAGGCAATTTGCTTGCTGGGGCCGGGCTCGATCTGATAGGTCAGGGTGGCCGCATAGCGGGAGATCTCCTGTGACTGCAGTCGGGAGGTCTTCATTTCATAACCCACCAGGGCGATCGCGGCAGCCAGGCAAAGCAAGAAGATAAAACAGAACAACCAGCGCCACCAGGGGCGGCGTTTACGCTGTTGTAGCCCGTCCGCATTAGGTACGGATGAATCCTGAGATGCCACTTTATTTGAATCCGTCTGTTTTGATGCGCCCATATCAACCCCACCATGGTTGCGCAATTTATTGTCTTTCAATCAAGCTTAGTCGTTTCAAGTCAAGGGCTTGAAATCTATTGACCGCTTTGCAGCGATGTTAACAGGGCGATTGTGAAAATGGGAGCCGATTGTTGCAACGCGGCAAGAGATCCGAGCTGCGGCATGAAAATGAAACACCGGCCAGAGGCCGGTGTTGACGAGAGCGGGGCGGGATTATTTGCTGGTGCTCATGCTCTTCAGCTTGGTACTCAGCTCCTTGCGCTCCTTGGAAAGCTCGGCATTTTTGATGATATGGTCATCTACGCGCTCTTCATAATCGGTCCGCATGTTGGCAATGATGGCCTGAACCTCGTCAATGCTCATACCGGGCTTGATATAGTCACTCAGGTTGTCGAGCAACAGTACCCGTTTCTGGTTGTCACGGATCTTTTTCTCGTTGTCCGCGATTTCACGCTTGAGCTTGTTCTGACGACGGGACATACGCACATATTCCAGCACATCGTTGAAGGTTGACTTGTTTACTTGTTCCATATCGGTACCACTGAGTGAAGGTGAATGAAAACAGGCGGAGAGTCCCATACCAGAAAAAGAAACCGAGACCATGGCACGGGCAAACCCGGAATGCCCCTTACTCTACCGAGTTATGATGCAGATACAACCCCAATCGCAGCGCGGGCGGCGGGTTTAGACAGAACGGCTCCGACTGGGTTATTACGCTAAAAATGATGAAAACAAAGAGAGCCAACATGTGGGTTCAATGTGACCAGAGCAGGCGCAACTTTTCCGGTACGGGCAACAAGTGAACGTGAACGACGAACATCACCATAGTGCCCGCTTGCCCTCCAGTGAGGGCTGAATTTCAGGCAATAAAAAACCCCGCTCGAGTGAGCGGGGTTTCTTGTATTGGGTGCCTGGCAGTGTCCTACTCTCGCATGGCGAATGCCAC
>NZ_JBFOCN010000037.1:0-22974 GCF_040907815.1 Aeromonas sp. s6 | reverse complement strand
AGTGACTGCTCCCCGCCGCAAGCGGCGAGGCTTCCCACTTCTTAGGCCGCTACTGCCGAATTGGCAGATTAACGCTGGCCTCCATGGGTAGAAACGACGTGTCCCGCCGCCTTTAATTCCAATATGCCTTGTTGCTGGATATTCATGGCCGCGTTAATGTCGCGGTCATGCCCTGCCCCACACGCTGGACATACCCACTGCCGCTGATGCAACGGCATGTCCGGCATCTTGTGGCCGCAATCGCTACACAGTTTCGAGCTGGCAAACCACTGATCAAGTTTGATTAGGTGGCGACCCGCCGCTTGTGCCTTGTACTCCAGCTTCATGATGAAACCATGCCAACCAGCATCGCCAATGGCGCGGGCCAGTTTGTGATTTTTCATCATGTTCGCTGATTTCAATGTCTCCACGATGACCGCTTGGTTTTCGTCAACCATCGTGTGAGAGAGTTTGTGCTGAAAATCGGCGCGGGCATTGGCTACCCGTTCGTGCAGGGCGGCCAGTTGCCGTCTTGCCTTGCCACGGTTGGCGCTGCCCTTTTTCTTGCGAGACAGTGCCTTTTGCTTGCGTCGTAGATTGCGACTGGCGTTGATAAGGTGGCGTGGATTGGCAATCTTTTTGCCGCTCGACTCAATGAGGTAGTGGGACAGCCCCATATCACAGCCAGTCACGTCCGTGATGAAGGTGGGCTTGGCGGGAGCCTCGCAGCCATCCTCGCAAAGGATGGAAGCATAGTATTTCCCTGTCGGGCCACGGCTGACTGTGATGCTGGATACCACGCCGATAATATCTCGATGAATGACCGCCCTGATGGGCGTCATCTTCGGCAACTGGATAGCCGCTGTGAGCACCTTTCCGTTGGGGTGATAGCTGGATTGCCTGCCCCGTTTGCTCTTGAAGGTAGGCATTCGTGCCTTGAGCTTGGGATTGAAGAAGTTGGCGAATGCCTTGTCGAGATTAATCACCGCTTGCTGCAAGGCGAGTGAATCGTACTCCTTTAGCCAGCCGTATTTGCGCGATTTTTTCGCCACTGCGAGCATGGGTTTCAGGTCGCGTTTCGGTTTCAGTGAAATCCCGTGACGCTTGAACATGTGTCGTTGAATATGAAGGGCCTTGTTGTACGCGAACCGCACCGCGCCGAACTGGGCATTCAAGAATGCCGCTTGTTCGTCGGTCGGATAAATGCGTACTTTCGTTGCTCTTCTCAAAGTCACCGCTCGCTGCTAGGATACCCATACAGTATGACTTTTAACGAAGTATTGCAAGTGAGTGTGCATCATGATGATTTGACTAGGTATCTGCGGAGGCGTCACTCCGTCAGCAAGCTAGTTGTGCATTTAATCTTCACCACGAAGTACCGCCGCAAACTGCTTGATGGCACCATGATCGAGCAGATGCGCGGCGCATTTTTATCTGCGGCAGAGAAGTTGGAGATCGACATTCTGGAGATGGATGGCGAAGCCGATCACGTTCATCTGCTCGTAGCCTATCCACCGAAGTTGGCCGTCAGTGTGTTGGTCAATAATTTGAAGTCGATCAG
The DNA here is from genome assembly GCF_040907815.1 of Aeromonas sp. s6. NCBI lineage: Bacteria > Pseudomonadati > Pseudomonadota > Gammaproteobacteria > Aeromonadales > Aeromonadaceae > Aeromonas > Aeromonas sp. s6. The sequence continues at coordinate 21,434 of NZ_JBFOCN010000037.1, read as the reverse complement.
TAGCCGCCAGATCCGCATATTGAATACGCACCTACGAAAGCAAAGTAATAGCGGGCTCCTGTGGTCGCGCTCTTACTTTGCTTGCAGTGCTGGCGGGGCCACTATCGAAACGCTCAAGGCGTATGTGGCCTCGCAGAACACACCAGATTAGCTCCCCTTATATCCCCGCCCGATTGGGCGAGGGTTTACGGGGCAGTTGCTAAGCATGTTCTGCTTCCTTTTATTGTTGTTCTGGGCGGTTGAGGACGCCCCGCTCATGCCGGCGATCAGACGCGTCTTGATTCGCAAGCGAGCTTATTGTGCTCATTTGTGAACATTTAATCTGTGATGAGCGCTAAATTATTGCAGTTTTATTACAAAAATTGTGGCGCTGTGAGTGAACGCGCATCCAGGGTCAGCCCACGCATGGCGTGGCTTTTGGCTACTCACTAAGGAGTAATATGGCCGACAACTGTTGCTTTTCGTCACATTTTCTTAGCAATGAATGGGATCTTGCCCACATTTCCGGTGGCGGGGGGATGGTGAATTGACGCAGAAGGTTTATTTTCTCTCTCGTCCAAGAACGAGCGCAAACGAGCATAACGTTTGCGCAAGCTCAAAAAACAAGAAGAAACGTTTTCGGGCGCAATGAATGGGAATGAAAGATAACAAAACGGAACATCAAACCTACTGTGGGTGGATATAAGGAATAACAACTATGAGCATACAAAGACCCAATACCCTGCTTGGCGAGTGCCTCGCCGAGTTTATCGGCACCGGCCTGCTGATCTTCTTCGGCGTCGGCTGCGTGGCCGCCCTGGTGCTGGCTGGCGCCAACTTCGGGCAATGGGAAATCTCCATTACCTGGGGCCTGGGTGTCGCCATCGCCATCTATGTCACCGGTGGCATCTCCGGTGCCCACCTCAACCCTGCCGTGACCCTGGCACTGATGACCTTCTGCGGCTTTGACAAGCGCAAGGTGGTGCCCTTCATCATCGCCCAGATAGCCGGGGCATTCGCCTCCGCCGCCCTGGTCTACGCCCTCTACAGCAACCTGTTCACCCAGTGGGAGCTGACCCACAACGTGGTGCGCGGCAGCGTCGAGAGCCTCGGCACCGCAGGCATCTTCTCCACCTACCCCAATGCCCTGCTCTCCAACATGCAGGCTTTCGCGGTCGAGATGGTGATCACCGCCGTCCTGATGCTGGGCATCATGGCACTGGGTGACAACAACAACGGCGCCCCCAAAGGCTTCGCCGCCGCCCTGCTCATCGGCATCCTGATCGCGGTGATCGGCGCCTCCCTCGGCCCCTTGACCGGCTTTGCCATGAACCCGGCCCGTGATTTCGGCCCCAAACTGTTCGCCTTCGTGGCTGGCTGGGGTGACGTGGCCCTGACCGGTGGTCGTGACAACCCCTACTTCTGGGTCCCCATCCTTGGCCCCATCGTCGGCGCCCAGATCGGTACCGCCCTGTATGTGAAAGTGCTGGCTCCCTGCGTCCCGGGCAACCGCGTCGCCACCGAAGAAGCCTCCAAGCTGTCTAACAAAGAAGAGGCCGCCGCCTGAGAGCGGCCCTCCCCAACGTGTAACAACGTGGAAAATAAAAACGTGGAGAACATCATGTCTGCTGAAAAGAAATTTGTCGTTGCGCTGGACCAGGGCACCACCTCTTCCCGTGCCATTGTCTTCGATCAGGACGCCAACATCGTCGCGACCTCCCAGCGCGAATTCACCCAGCACTACCCGAAAGCGGGCTGGGTCGAGCACGACCCCATGGAGATCTGGGCGACCCAGTCCTCCGTCTTCACCGAAGTGCTGGCCAAGAGCGGCCTGCACAGCGAGCAGATCGCCGCCATCGGCATCACCAACCAGCGTGAAACCACCGTCGTCTGGGAAAAGGCCACCGGCAAGCCCATCTACAACGCCATCGTCTGGCAGTGCCGCCGCACCGCGGCCATCTGTGAAGAACTCAAGGCCCGGGGCCTTGAAGAGTACGTTCGCGAAAACACCGGCCTGGTGCTGGATGCCTACTTCTCCGGTACCAAGGTGAAGTGGATCCTGGACAACGTGGAAGGGGCCCGGGAGAAGGCAATGAACGGCGAGCTGCTGTTCGGCACCATCGACACCTGGCTGGTGTGGAAGATGACCAACGGCGAGGTGCACGTCACCGACCCGACCAACGCCTCGCGCACCATGCTCTACAACATCCGCGACCTGAAGTGGGATGAGCGCATGCTGGACGAGCTGGGCATCCCCGCCTCCATGCTGCCGCAAGTCAAACCCTCCTCCGAGGTCTATGGCTACACCACCCGTGGCGGCGGCGCCCGCATCCCCATCGCCGGTATCGCCGGTGACCAGCAGTCCGCCCTGTTCGGCCAGCTCTGCTTCGAAAAAGGGATGGCCAAGAACACCTACGGTACCGGCTGCTTCATGCTGATGAACACCGGCACCGAGCCGGTTCGCTCCAGCAACGGCCTGCTGACCACAGTCGCCATCGGCCCGAAAGGGGAAGTGAATTATGCCCTCGAGGGTGCGGTATTTATGGGTGGCGCCACCATCCAGTGGCTGCGCGATGAGCTCAAGATCATCCACGATGCCCGCGATACCGACTACTTCGCGAGCAAGGTAGGCGACACCAACGGCGTCTACCTGGTGCCGGCCTTCGTGGGCCTGGGCGCCCCCTACTGGGATCCGTATGCTCGCGGCACCATGGTCGGCCTGACCCGTGGCGCCAACCGCAACCACATCATCCGCGCTGCGCTGGAATCCATCGCCTACCAGAGCCGCGACGTACTGGATGCCATGCAGCAGGACTCCGGCATCAAGCTGGCGGCCCTCAAGGTGGACGGCGGCGCCGTGGCCAACGACTTCCTGATGCAGTTCCAGGCTGACATGATGCACACCCCTGTGGTGCGTCCGACCCGCATCGAGACCACCGCCATGGGCGCCGCCTTCCTGGCCGGCCTCGCCGTGGGCTTCTGGAAGAGCTCCGAAGAGCTGGAAGACAAGTTCAGCGTGGACCGCGAGTTCATTCCGCAGATGGACCGCGACGATCGCGCCAAGCGCTACAGCGGCTGGAAGAAGGCGGTGGAACGCTCACGCCGCTGGGCCGAAGAGGAGTGATGGGGTAACCGACGCATCCTTGAGATGAAAAAAGCAAAGAGGCCGACAGCGATGTCGGCCTCTTTATATTGGCGCTCGCAAGCCCCTCGGCCCCCTCCCCTTGAGGAGTGGGAAAAGATGGCCCCTCCCTCTCGTGGAGGGGAAGGGCGGGAGGGGATTGGCCCTGTCGGAACACGCCTAGAGCGCGTGGTTGCCGAGCTGCTCTTTCAGGAAATCGAGCCAGACCCGCAGCCGGATGTCCCGCTGGGCATCGGAGTAGAAGACCGCATGGATGGGGCGCGAAGCGCCGCTGTTGCTGCGGGCCAGCACCTCCACCAGCGCCCCGCTCGCCCTGTCATCCCCTGTCATGAAGTCCGACAGGCAGACGATCCCCTGCCCCGCCAGCGCCAGCTGACGCAAGGTTTCCCCGCTGCTGGCCCGCAGGGTCGGGGTGATGGCGAACCTGTCCCCCTGCTCCTCGCTCAATAGGGGCCAATGATTGAGGTGATCGGGGTGCAAAAAACCGAGCAGCTCGTGGCCAGCCAGCAAGTCAGCCGGCTGGCGCGGGGTACCGCGTGCCGCCAGATAGGCGGGAGAGGCCAGCAGCCGCAGCCTGGAGCGGCCCAGCGGCAGGGCCCGCAGGGAGGAGTCCGTCAGCTCGCCGATGCGAATGGCCATGTCCACCCGCCGCTCCATCAGGTTGATGAAGCCCTCGGAGCTGTGCAGTTGCAGCTCGATGGCGGGGTAGCGGCGGCGAAACTCGCCGATGATGGGCACCAATCTATGCAGGATGAAGGGGGTGGCGGCGTCCACCCGCAATATGCCCTCCGGCTGCTCCCGGCGCATCAGCAGCAACCCTTCCGCCTCGCTCATCTCGGTCAGGATCTTCACCGCCCGCTGATAGAACCAGCTCCCCTCCTCGGTCAGGCTGACCCGGCGGGTGGTGCGGTTGAGGAGCACGGTGGCGAGCTTCTCTTCGAGGCGCTTGATGCCGCGGCTCACCACGGAGTTGTCCATGCCGAGATTCTCCGCCGCCTGGCGAAAGCTGCCCGCCTCCACCACCGCCACAAACAGGGTCAATTCATCGGAATGGGTCTTCATTGTTGTCATCCTGGCAAGAGTAATGGGTCTTTATAGGTGCAATGGCCGGGAGTTGGCAAGACAGGCGTCGCTTCGTATCGTGACGCACCACCTGTTTTATCTGCGCCCTTGCCAGTACAATGCCGCCAACCGGCACCGTATGGCGCCACACTATGACAGGGACGATCCATGACATTCGACAACAGGCTGGCCGCCGCCCATCGGGAGCTGGCCGAGAAGGGCGTGCAAACGCTCAACTACAACCCGCCGATCATCTGGCTGCTGCGAAAGGCGGGGTTCACCATCAGGCCGCCCCACTACGAACGCTTTATGATCAACGTTCTTGCCCTGGGACTCCCCATCGGCGCTATCTGGGGGGTGTTGATGTGGTGCCTCGGCTGGCAGGATGAGGTGAGCCCGGGGTTTGCCCTGCGCCAGAGCCTGCTGTTTGGCATCGGGCTCGGTCTGCTGATGGGGACCTGGTTCTGGTTTCGGCGCAAGCAGCTCAAGCTGACCCCCTGGGACGCCTTGCCCCACTCCACGAGCCCCACGCAAAAACGCTGGCAACCGAAATAATCACCGACAAGGAGAGCCCATGACCAAGGCCCATGAAAAACTGAACTATGTGGAGTTTGCGGCCAGGGATCTTGCCGCCACCCAAGCCTTCTTCACCGCCGCCTTTGGCTGGCAGTTTGCCGACTACGGCCCCGATTATTGCGCCTTCGAGGGAGAAGGGCTGGATGGCGGCTTCTACCGCGCCGATCTGTGCAGCCAGAGTGCTCAGGGCGGGGCGCTCCTGGTGTTCTACAGCGCCGATATTGAGGCGACTCAGAGCAAGGTAGGCGGCGCAGGGGGCACCATAGTGCGCCCCCTGTTCGATTTTCCCGGTGGCCGCCGTTTCCACTTTGTCGAGCCCAGCGGCAATGAATTTGCGGTCTGGTCCGAACCGGCCAGCGCCTGATAATACTCCGCCCTCCCCTGGCCCACCTGCACCACGACCAGCCATGGGGAGGCCACATTGCTGCACTCACCTCAATAGTGTTTTGCGACTGCTGCCCTGTATCCCCCAGTCTGGGGCGGGCATACTGACTCCCGTCTTAACGAGGAGGTTCAGATGCCATCCCCCCTGATTGTGATTGCCCAGCTTGACGCCAAACCCGAATTCGCCGCCCAGTTTCGCGCTGCCCTCAAGCCGCTGATCGCCGCTACCCTGCAAGAGCCGGGGTGCCTTCGCTACCAGTTGCACCAGAGCCTGGAGAGCCCCCATAGCTGGATGCTGTACGAGGAGTGGGAGAGTGAAGCCGCCCTGCTCGCCCACCAGCAGCAGCCCCACTACATCGCCTTTGCCAGCCTCGCCTCCCCCTGGTTTGCCAACCGGGTCGTGAGCCGCTACCGGCGCGCCTGACTGCCTCCGCCCTCGGCGCAGGCAAAGCCCATCATTTGAGCGTAGAAACAATAACTTGAGGAATTTGATGATGAAGATGCCCAACCTGGGTCTTGGAACCTTCCGCCTGAAAGATCAGCCCCTTCGCGACTCCCTGCTCCAGGGGCTGGAACTTGGCTACCGTCATATCGATACCGCCCAGATCTATGACAACGAGGCCGAAGTCGGCCAGTTGATGAGCGAGAGTGGCGTGCCCCGCCAGGATATTTACCTGACCACCAAGGTGTGGACCAGCGAGTTCGGTCCGGGCAAGGTGATCCCGAGCCTGGAAGTGAGCCTGGAAAAACTCGGCACCGACTATCTGGATCTGGCGCTCATTCACTGGCCCTCCCCCCAGGATGAGGTGCCGATGGCGGTCTATCTGGAGCAGCTCGCCGAGGCCAAAGCCCGGGGCCTGACCCGGGAGATCGGGGTCTCCAACTTCACCGTGGCCCAACTTAAACAGGCCATCGAGATTTTGGGGCCGGGCGCCATCGCCCACCAGCAGGTGGAGATCCACCCCCTGCTGCAAAACCGCAAGGTGGTCGAATTCTGCCAAGAGCACGGTATCGCCATCACCGCCTATATGCCGCTCGCCTATGGCAAGGTGCTCACCGAGCCGCTCTTGATGGAGATCGGCAAGCGCCACGGCGTCTCGGCAGCCCAGGTGTCGCTGGCCTGGCTGCTGGCCCAGGGCATGACGGTGATCCCGAGCTCTACCAAACGGGAGAATCTGGCCGCCAACCTGGCTGCGCTGAAGGTGCAACTCAGTCGCGATGAGATGGCCGCCATCGCCACCCTGGATCGGGGTGAGCGCTGCGCCAACCCGGACTTTGCGCCGAATTGGGATTGATCCCCCTCATCCCCAGCCCTTCTCCCGCCAGGGGAGAAGGGAGCAAATAAGGCTCAATGACATTCTTCAGCACCAGCGGGAGGCACAATGCCTCCCGCTTTTTTTGTCCCCAATACCGCGCGTCACCGCCGCCCGAGTCCTCCTCCAACACCTTCCCTCAATCCTTTACCTCTTACCTCATTTCTCTTTCCTCTTTTCTCTCTGTCCCGGCTCGCTCTGCACGGGTTGCCGCCGTGCGCGTTGTCTCTGCACCCACCTCGCACGCTACGGCCGCTCTTGCCGCAGTTGCCTCGACCACTCCCAATACCCCATTTCACGGCACCATTGCTGCTGATTTGGCAAAAGTAATTTGACGTTGCCGTCATTTTTACCAACAAACACCCTCGGCATACTGACGCCATTCTCCCGTCGGGAGTCCCAATCCAAGGAGTTGTTATGCCACTGGCGTTATTTGCCCTCACCTTAAGTGCCTTTGCTATAGGCACCACCGAATTCGTGATCGTGGGGCTCATCCCCACCATCGCCGAACAGCTCAATGTCTCGCTCCCCTCGGCAGGCCTCCTGGTCAGCCTCTATGCCCTTGGGGTGGCCATCGGCGCCCCCGTGCTCACGGCACTCACCGGCAAGCTGCCGCGCAAGTGGCTGCTGGTGGGGCTGATGGCCCTCTTCACCGTCGGCAATCTGCTGGCCTGGCAGGCCCCCGGGTACGAGAGCCTGATTGTGGCCCGCATCCTCACCGGGCTGGCCCACGGGGTCTTCTTCTCGGTAGGCAGCACCATCGCCACCGGTCTCGTGGCCAAAGAGAAGGCGGCCAGCGCCATCGCCATCATGTTCAGCGGCCTCACGGTCGCCCTGGTGACCGGCGTCCCGCTTGGCACCTGGATTGGTCAGGTCTTCGGCTGGCGCGAAACCTTCCTGGTGGTGAGCCTGCTCGGCCTCGTCGCCATGGTGGGCAGCCTGCTGCTGGTACCGGGGAACCTGCCGAAGGGGGCCGCCTCCAGCGTTCGCGAGCAGCTCTCGGTGCTCACCAGGAAGCCCTTGCTGCTGGTCTACGCCAAGACGGCGCTCGGTTACGGCGGTGCCTTCACGGCGTTTACCTTCCTCGCCCCCATCCTGCAACAGGTGAGCGGCTTTAGCGCCGGCGCGGTGAGCCTCATTCTGCTGGTGTATGGGGTATCGGTCGCCGTCGGCAATATCTGGGGCGGCAAGCTCGCCGACCGGATGGGCCCATTGCCTGCGCTGAAGCTGCTGTTCGCCGGGCTCGCCGTGGTGCTGCTGGTGCTCACCTTCACCGCGCCGCACCCGGTGCTGGCGGTACTGACCGTGCTGGTGTGGGGCGCCTTCGCCTTTGGCAACGTGCCGGGTCTGCAGGTACTGGTGGTGAAACAGGCCGAGCGCCACACCCCCAATGCCGTGGATGTGGCCTCCGGCCTCAACATCGCCGCCTTCAACGTCGGCATTGCGCTGGGCTCCGTGGTCGGCGGTTTCGTGGTGGAGCACCTCGGCCTGATGCACACCCCCTGGATTGGCGCCCTCATCGTGCTGCTGGCCTACGGCCTCACCCATGTCAGCGAAGCGGGCGAGCGCCGCGCCGCCCTTGCCTGACCCCCGGGCAAGCAAAAGGCCGACATCCTGTGTCGGCCTTTTTTCATGGGCAAGATGCGAGGCTCAGGGCTCCTTGAGATCCTCATCGGCAGCCCAGCGCGCCTCCAGCCAGAGCAGGTTGACCAGCCCGCAGAGCAAGGCGAACCCCAGCCCCAGCAACCAGGTGAAATACCACATATCGCGTTGATCCTTGTGTTGAAGCGGATTAGTAGAGGCTGTGGCCGTGCTGGCGCACCTGCTCGGCGCTGACCCTGCCGCGCACCACCCGGTAGACCCAGAGGGTGTAGCCGATGTTGACCGGCATCAGTACTCCGACGATCCCCAGCATGATAAGCAGGGTGCGCTCGCTGGAGGTGCTGTCCCACAGGGTCAGGCTGCTGGCCGGATCCAGGGACGAGGGCAGCACGAAGGGGAAGAGCGCGATGGCCACGGTCAGCATCATGGCGGCGCAGGCACCGCCGCTGGCAACGAGAGCCAGCCCGGACTTGCCGAAGCGGCTTGCCAGCGCGCACACCAGGGGCAGCAGGAGCCCGAGCACAGGCACGGCCCAGAGCACCGGATGGGCGACAAAGTTGCCAAGCCAACCCGCCGGCACCGCCACCACCTCTTTCATCAGCGGAGTGAGGGCGCCGTTGAGATCGCCGATGGCCGTGATGCGATACCCCGCCATCTCCCCAAGCCAGACGCCGCCAAGGGCAAAGAGGGCGCTCGCCAGGGGGCCGAGCCAGAGGGCGAGGCGGGCGCTGCGCGCCGCTATGGCCCCCTGGGTCTTGCACTGCAGGAAGCTGGCACCGTGCAGCAAGAGCAGCGCCAGCGCCGCCCCCATGGCGGTCAACAGCAGCGGCCAGTGGAACGCAAAGGCGCCATAGTGGATGCGAAGGGCCGCATCGAAGCGAAACGGCAGCCCTTGCAGCACCAGGCCTAGGGTGGCACCAAACACCAGGGTCGGCAGCAGACCACCCACCACCAGGGCGCGGTCCCACCAGCGGCGCCAGACCGGGTCCGGCAGCTTGCTGCGATAGTCAAAGCCCACCGGGCGCAAAAAGAGGCCGAACAGCAGGAACATGAAGGGCACGTAAAGCGCCGAGAAGGCGGCGGCATAGACCAGGGGCCAGGCGGCAAACAGGGTGCCGGCACCGGCGATGAGCCACACCTGGTTGCCCTCCCACACCGGCCCCACGCTGTTGAGCAGCACCCGCCGCTCGTCATCCGTCTTGCCGACCACGGGCAGCAGCATGCCGACCCCGAGATCGAAGCCATCCATCACCACGAAGCCGACCAGCAGGAAGAGCACCAGCCCCCACCAGATCACTTTTAGGGTTTCGTAATCCATCAGGCAGGACTCCCGTTTTGCAACACTTCACCTTGATAACGACCCGTCTGCAGGCTGGCAGGCCCTTTGCGGATCACATGACGCAACAAGAACAACTCCACCACCAGCAGGCTGCTGTAGATGAGGAAGATGGCGATGAGGCTGAACCAGAGCTGCCCCGGTTGCAGCAGGGAGACGGAGGCCGACACCGGCAGCACGTCGCTGATGGTCCAGGGCTGGCGACCGAACTCCGCCACGAACCAGCCCGCCTCGATGGCAATCCAGGGCAGCGGAATAGACCAGAGCAGGGCCCTGAGCAGCCGTGGGGATTGCACCAGCCTGCCCCGGCACAGCTGCAGGAAGGCGGCGGCAAACAGCGCCAGCAGCGCCACGCCGATGCCCACCATCAGGCGAAAGCTCCAGAACAGCGGCGCCACCTGGGGGATGGAGTCCTCCACCGCCTTGGCGATGGCCCCCTCGTCCGCCTTGCCAATCTCCTTGGCATAGGGGGTGAGCAAGAGGCCGTAGCCCAGATCGCCGCGGTGGCGCTCGAAGGTGGCGCGGGCCGCCTGGTTGCTGCTATCTGCCCGCATCGCTTCGAGCGCCTCGTGGGCCAACATGCCGCTGCGAATGCGCGCCTCGTGCTGCGCTTTCAGATCTTTGAGGCCCGTTACCTGTTCATCCAGGGAGCGGGTGGCGATGATGCCCATCAGATAGGGGATCTTGATGGCCGCGTGGGTGGTCTCGGCACGCTGATCCGGCAGGCCGAACAGGGTGAAAGAAGCCGGGGCGGGCTCCGTCTCCCACTCCGCCTCGATGGCGGCGAGCTTGACCTTCTGCACCTCCCCCGAGCGATAACCCGACTCGTCCCCGAGCACGATGACAGAGAGGATGGCCGCCAGCCCAAAGCCCGAGGCGATGGCAAAGGATCGCAGGGCGAAGCGCACCTCCATGCCGCGCAGCAGATACCAGCTGCTCACCCCCATCACGAACAGGGAGGCCGCCACATAGCCTGCCGCCACCGTGTGGACGAACTTGACCTGGGCCACCGGGTTGAAGATGACCGCGGCCACATCCACCAGCTCCATGCGCATGGTCATGGGGTTGAACTCGGCGCCGACCGGGTTTTGCATCCAGCCGTTGGCGATGAGGATCCAGAGGGCGGAGAGGTTGGAACCGAGCGCCACCAGCATGGTCACCAGCAGGTGCTGACCGCGGGAGAGCTTGTCCCAGCCGAAGAAGAAAAGGCCCACCAATGTGGACTCGAGGAAGAAGGCCATCAGCCCCTCCACCGCCAGCGGCGTGCCGAAGATATCGCCGACATAGTGGGAGTAATAGGCCCAGTTGGTCCCGAACTGGAACTCCAGGGTGATCCCGGTGGTCACCCCCATCACGAAGTTGATGCCAAACAGCTTGCCCCAGAAGCGGGTGATGTCCTTGTAGATCACCTTGCCGGTCATCACGTAGGCCGACTCGGCGATCACCAGGATCCAGGACAGCCCCAGGGTGAGGGGCACAAACAGAAAGTGGAACATCGCCGTCGCCCCGAACTGTATTCGGGAGAGGCTGACCACATCATCCAGGCTTATCATGCATGACTCTCTATGTTGCATTTAACGGACAGGTTTTCGCCCGCCAAGTACACCATGGTCCATGACACCTATAACAGATGCAGTTATAGTGAAAAACACCTATAACAGTTTGGGCCCACCATGTCCCGCTACGGCCAGTTGGCAGACCAGCTGCAACAGCAGATCACGAGCGGCCTCTGGCAGCCGGGGGAGCGCATCCCCTCCATCCGCCAGAGCTGCAAGACCCACGGCCTCAGCCCCATGACGGTGCTCCAGGCCTATCAGTTGCTCGAAAGCCGGGGCCTCATCCTGGCGCGGCCCCAGTCCGGCTACTACGTCAAGGCCGCGAGCACGGCCCGGCGGGAGAGTCAGCCCCAGCAGGCCCGCTACAGCGGCTCGGTGGACATCAACGATCTGGTGTTCGAGGTGCTGCAGGCGAGCAAGTCACGGGAGCTGGTGCCCCTTGGCATGGCGGTGGCGGACCCGACCCTCTTCCCCCACCCCCAACTCGGTCGGGCCCTCGGCAGTTGCATGCGCCGCCTCGATCCCTTCAGCACGGTGGCAGATCTGCCCCCCGGCAACGAGGCACTGCGCCGCGCCATCGCCCGGCGCTACGCCGGCGAGGGGATGGCGGTGGATCCCCAGCAGATCATCATCACCACGGGGGCCATGGAGGCGCTCTCCCTCAGTCTTCAGGTGCTGACCGAGCCCGGCGACTGGGTGGTGGTGGAGTCCCCCACCTTCTACGGCGCCCTGCAGGCCATCGAGCGGCTCAAGCTCAAGGTGGTGGAGATCCCGGTGATCCCCGGGGTGGGCATCGATCTCGCCCTGCTGGAGGAGGCCCTCGCACAGCGCCCCGTCAAGGCGTGCTGGCTGATGGGCAATGTCCAGCACCCCCTCGGCCACACCATGCCGGATGAGCACAAGCAGGCGCTGATGGGGCTGCTCAACCGCCATCAGGTCCCCCTGGTGGAGGATGACGTCTATGCGGAGCTCTATGTCGGGCGCGAGCGGCCAAGGCCCATCACCCATTGGGATGCGCGGGGAGAGAGCCTGCTGTGCGGCTCCTGGACCAAGTGTCTGGCGCCGGGCTTTCGGGTCGGCTGGGTGGTGGCGAAGCGCCACGCCGAGCGCATCCAGCGGCTGCAACTGATGTCGACGCTCTCGACCAATGTGCCCAGTCAGCTGGCGCTGGCCGACATGCTGCGCCAGGGCGGGGTGGACGCCCACTTTCGCCGCCTGCGCCACACCCTGGCTCAGCGCCAGCAGCAGATGCGGGCGGCCCTGATGCGCCTCTTCCCCGAGGCGCGCATCTCCTCCCCGGACGGAGGCTACTTTCTCTGGCTCGAATTTGACGCCCGCCTCGATGGCCGGGCGCTCTATGCCAGCGCCATCGCGCAGGGCGTCTCCATCGCCCCCGGGGCCCTCTTCTCCAGCCAGGGCCAGCACAACCACTGCCTGCGCCTCAACAGCTCCCATCCCTGGAGCCCGCAACTGGACGCGGCGCTCAACCGGCTTGCGGACCTCATCGCCCGGCAACGGGAAACCTGGCAGAGCCCCCCTGACGCCTCACACGACAAGGGCCCGTAACGGGCCCTTTTGCAAGCGAATGCGCCTTATCTGGCCATGGTCTGTGACTGGGCCTTGAAACCCAGTCGCTCGTAGAGGGCCCTGGCCCGCTCGTTGAAAGCCATCACCTCCAGGCGCAACTGGCTTGCACCCCGTGCCTTGCCCCACTGGTCCCCGTGGGCGATCAGCGCCCGGCCGATGCCCCGGGAGCGGAGCCCCTCATCCACCACCACGGTCGTGATGCGGCAGACGGGCAGCTTGCTGAGAAAGGGGACGCTCTCGTTGAGGTCGATGCGGGCGGTGAGAAAGCCCGCCACCTCTCCCGCCACCACCGCCACGCAGAAAAGACGCGCCTCGTCGGCAATGGCGCCGAGCAAGAAGGCCCTGTCCTCCGGGGACGGGGGGCAGAACACCTCGGGCACCTGCTCGAAGTGGAGCTGACCTATCTGCCGGTTCAGGGCCAGAATGGCGTCGATATCCTGTTCAGTTGCCTTGCGAATGTCCACCTGATGCTCCTTGCAGTGAGGGTCGCCAGCGAGGAAAGAGGCTCGGCGGTCACCCTTTGGAACCCGCATCTTATCGGCTCGTCACGGCAATCAACAGCCCCCGGCAACGACAAGGCCCCATGACGGGGCCTTGTGGACAATCCTGATGGCAATGCGGGCTCAGCCCGGCGCCCCCAGCTGGGCCACCTGGCGCTCTATGCTCCCCTTGAGGTTGTCATCCAGCTTCAAGGCACGCGCCAGCTCGTCCAGATAACCGCGCTCCATGAAGTGATCCACCTCGATGGTGAGCAGGGAGGCGAGGTAGACCTCGGTCGCCAGCTCCATGTCCGTCACTTCTCGCGCCAGGACATGGGGGTCGAGGGGGCGGGAGAGCTCGGCGTCAATCCAGCGGGCCGCATCCCGCTCCCCCTGTTCGGTCAGGTACTCCTGGATCTTCTGGCGCTCGGCGGCATCGATGTGGCCGTCGGCCCGGGCCGCCGCCACCATGGCGCGCACCAGCAGGTTGGCGCGGGCATCCAGGGCCTTGCCCTCCAGGGTGTCCAGAGGCTGGGTCGGCTGGGCCGGGGTGGACTGCTGGGTCTGCCAGTCCTGATAGAGCTTGTAGGCCAGCCCCCCGAGGGCTGCCGCCCCCCCCACCGCCGCCACCTTGGTGCCATATTTGCGCATCTTCTTGTTGCCAAGCAGCAGCGCCATGGCCCCTGCGGCCAATCCCCCCTGCGCCATGCCCTTCATCTGGGCCTTGCGCGTGTCACCACCGTCGTTGAGCCAGCCCTTGCCAGCTCCCATCAATTGCTCCAGCATCTGTTTCATGGGGCCTCCTCCCTCGCGTGATGAGTCATGCTGGGCCGCCTGCGCTGAACTCAAGGTGAATGACGGCGCAGACAAGAGGAGGTGCTGGTTGGATCAGTGCCAGCCCCGCCCACTGCTATTGTCCCCGGGGGACAGCCAAGGAGTCCCCCCTTGCCTCGACATAAGGAAGTACCATGAGCGCCCGTGAACTGACCCTGCAATTTCTCGCCGAACCCGCCGACGTCAACTTTGGCGGCAAAGTCCATGGCGGCATGGTGATGAAGTGGATTGACCAGGCCGGCTACGCCTGCGCCGCCGGCTGGTGTGGCGGCTATGCCGTCACCGTCTATGTGGGGGGCATCCGCTTCTTGCGCCCCATCCAGATAGGCCAGCTGGTGGAGGTGCACGCCAAGGTGATCCACACCGGCACCACCAGCATGCACCTGGCGGTGGATGTCTACAGTCGCCACCCCACCGACCCGGAGCGGCGCAAGACCACCCACTGCATCATCATCTTCGTGGCCATGGACGAGCATGGCAAACCCACCCCGGTGCCCCAGTGGCAGCCAGTGAGCGAGAGCGATCTGCAGTTGCAGCAGTACGCCAAAAAGCTGATGGCCCTGCGCGAGGAGCTGGACAAGGAGATGCGCCAGCACATGTGACCCGTCCCGCCCCGGGCTGCCGGGGCGTGTCTTCGTGCCGCCGGGCGCTATAATGGCGACCACCCTTGCCCTTGAGAACCCAAGATGTCCCTGGAAAATGCCCCCCCCGAGGTCCAGCTCGCGGTGGATCTGATTGAACTGCTGGAAACTAACCACATCGCCCCCGCGCTGGCCCTGGCGGCACTCGCCATCGTTCGCCGGGATTATGAGCGCAAGCTCGAGGAAGGTCGGGAGGCCTGAGCGCCCCCGCAGGAGGCACCATGTCAGCCCCCATTCGCATCGAACAAGGCCGCGCCATGCTCCTCGGGGGGCTGCGCCGTCACCACCCCTTCGAGCAGGGGGACTTCGCCGGCCAGTGGCGCGACCTCAGCGCCCTGCTTCCCCTGCCGGGGCAGCTCGGGGAGCACGCCTATGGCGTCATCTGCGCCGCCACCGACACCCACTGCGAATACCTCTGCGGGGTGGAGGTCGCCGCCCTGGAGGTGCTGCCTCCCGGGCTTGGCCGCATGCGCATCGCCCCCCAGACCTACGCCATCTTCTTGCATCAGGGGCATGTCGCGACCCTGCCGCACACCTGGCGCCAGGCCCTGGCGTGGCTCGCGCAATCGGACTATCAATCTGCCCAGCAGCCGGATTTCGAGCGCTACGGCGCCCGCTTTGACGCCGCCACCGGCAGCGGCGAAGTGGAAATCTGGCTCGCCGTGGTACCAAAACAGGCCCTGGCCTGACCCCTGGCCGCCCGGGCTACCTCGGCCCCATCACCTCGTCACAGAGCGCGATCAGCGCCTCCCCCAGCCGGGCGAGGGGCTCGCTCGTGCCCGGTCCCTGGTGCAGGGCCAGCTCCACCGAGCGCACCGCAGGCCAGTGGGCCAGCACCACCTGATCCGGTTGCAGCAGGCGCGCCGGCAGCAGGCTGACCCCGATCCCCGCGCTCACCGCCCCTTGCAGGCTGGCGAGACTGCCGCTCACGTAGGCGATGCGCCAGGGGATCCCCTCGGCATCCAGGGCGTCGGTCATCTGGCGCCGGTAGAGCCCCTCACTTGGAAACACCACCAGAGGCAGGGGGTCGCGCCCGGCGGCGGGCCACTCCCGGCTGTCAACCCAGGCCAGGGGCTCGCGCCAGCGGGCGATGGGCTCCCCTTGGCCGCGCCCCTGCTTGATGAGGGCCAGATCCAGCTCTCCCCCTTCGAATGCCTGCCACAGGGCATGGCTGAGATCGCTTTGTACCTCCAGCCGCACCTGAGGGTGCGTGCGGGCGAAGGCGGCCAGCACCGGGGTCATGGCCCCCGCGGCAAAATCCTCCGGCACCCCGAGGCGCAGGGGGTGGCTCGCCTCGCTCACCCGCTCCCCCGCCCGGGCCAGCAGCCCCAGGATGCGGCGCGCCAGCCCGAGCAGGGTCTCCCCCTGGGCCGTGGTCACCACCTGGCGGCCGGATCGGTCGAGCAGGGTGCAACCCAGCTGTTGCTCCAGGCGGCGCATCTGCTGGCTCAGGGTGGACTGGGTGAGGTGGATACGCTCGGCGGCGCGGGTAAAGCTGCCGGTTTCGACGATGGCGACGAAGCTCCGCAGCAATTGGGGGTCCAGCAGGGGGCGCTCCATGGGCAATCTCCATTTATAAAACCACTGGAAGTCATTTTATCATTTAATTTCCAAATGATGCGGCGACCCTCTAGGCTGCTGTCCTCCCCCTTTTTGCCAGGATATGACCATGCCACCCCCTTCCCAGTCCGGTGCCCGCCTCCTCAACTCCCTCACCGCCGCCTCGGCCCCCAGCCATCAGGAGTGGCTGGAGCAGGCCCTGCACCTGGCCCTGACCCATCGCCAGCAAGGGGGACGCCCCTTCGCCGCCCTGCTGGTGAGGGAGAACCGGCTGGTGGCGAGCGCCGTCAACCGCATGCTGGAGGAGGGGGACCCCACCCGTCACGCGGAGCTGGAAGCGCTGCGGGAAGGGAGTCGCCAGGGGCCGCTGGCCGGGGCCATCGTCTATGCCAGCGGGCCCCCCTGCCCCATGTGCCTGTCGGCCCTGGTGATGAACGGCATCCAGGCGGTCTACTACGCCTTTGACAACGACGATGCCGCCCCCTTCGGCTATGACAGCCGCGCCGCCTACGCCGCGCTGCGACTGCCGCTGAGTCCGCCGCCCCTGCCCCTCATCAAGCTGGCGAGCCCCATCGCGGCCGAAACCCTCTACGGTCCCCTGCCCCATGCATAAGCGCCGCCTCCCCCCGGGCAGCGGCGCCTTGCTGGTGCTGGTGATCCTCATCGCCCTCAACCTGCGCCCCTTCCTCACCGCCATCAGCCCCCTGGCCCCTCGCATCGATGCGAGGCTGGCCCTCGGGGTAGATACCCTGGCCTGGGTCACCCTGCTGCCCCTCTGGCTTATCGGGGTCGGCGTGCTGCTCACCCCGGCGCTCCTGGGTCGCACGGGCCCGCGCCCCCTGCTCGGGACGGCCCTGCTGCTGCTCGCCCTTGGCAGCGCCCTGCGCCTCGATCTCGCGAGCGGCACCCTGCTCATCGCCAGCGCCGCCCTGTGCGGGCTGGGCTCGGCCCTGGTGCAGGGGGTGCTGCCCGGCCTCATCAAGGAGGGGTTCGCCCAAAAGGTGCCCCTGGTGATGGGGATCTTCTCCGCCTGCATGATGGGGGGCGGGGCGCTCGGGGCCGTGCTCACCCCGCGCCTTGCCGAGTATCTGGACTGGTCTCGGGCGCTGGCGCTCTGGGGCCTGCCGGTGCTGCTGGCCCTCGGCTGGCTGGCCTGGCGGGTGCCCCTGCCCGCCCCGGCCAGCACGCCCGCCCCCACCGGGGAGCAGCGGCTGCTCCCCCTGCCCCGCACCTGGCTGCTCATCGCCTGTTTTGGCATCATCAACAGCGGCTACGGCATCGTCGTGGCCTGGCTGGCCCCGGCCTACATGGCGGCGGGCTGGAGCGCCCAGCAAGGGGGCGAGCTGGTGGCCTGGCTCGCCCTGGCCCAGACCGCGAGCGGCCTTGGCCTGCCTCTGCTGGCAGCCGGTCGGCTGGACCGCCGCCCCTGGATGGCGCTGGCCATCACCATGCAGCTGGCGGGCTTTGGCGGCCTCTGGCTCGCTCCCCAGACCGCCCCCCTGCTCTGGTGCTTGCTGTGCGGCGCCGGGCTTGGGGGGAGCTTCTCCCTCATCATGGTGATTGCGCTGGATCACCTGCCCGACCCACGCCGGGCGGGCGCCCTCTGCGCCCTGATGCAGGGCGTCGGCTTCATGGTGGCGGCTACCGGCCCCTGGGTGGCGGCCCGCCTGCACCATGCAAGCGGTGACTTCGCCGCCGCCTGGCAGTGGCAGCTCGGCGCCCTGGTCCTGATGAGCCTGCTGGTGGTGCGTCTCAACCCGCGCCACTACCCAAGGGCCATGGGCCTGCCCCCGGAGCAGGCCATGGCTGTGCAGACGGCAGGCCACAAACCTGCCTGATCCGGCGAGCACCGGCCTTGGGGGCCAGAAAGCACAACACCGGCCAAGGCCGGTGTTGTGCATCAGGGTGCGGGAAGGCCTGGCGCTCAGCGCCCCTTCTTCTGGCGCCCGCCCTGCCCTGGCCGCGGTTTGCCCGGGGCGGGTTTGCCCCCCTTGCCGGGCGCGCTTTTACCTGCTGCCCCTTTGCTGGCAGCCCCTTTGCCCGCCCCGCCCTTGCCTGCGGGGCTCTTCTTCTCGAAGGCCTCGGGACCCGGCACATTGGGCCGCCCGCCAATCTCGTGATCGTCGCTGCGCCGCGGCTTCTTGCCCTGGGCCGGGGTGCCGGCCGCAGCCGCCTTGGGCTTGGCAACCTGAGCCCCCTTGGCCGGTTTCGCCTCGGAGGAGGAGTCCTCAATGAGCTTGAACAGCTCGATCAGCTCGTCGTCGGTGAGGTCGCGCCACTCCCCCACCGGCAGCCCCTTGAGGCTGACGTTCATGATGCGGATGCGCTCGAGCTTGGTCACCTCGAAGCCGAAGTGCTCGCACATGCGGCGGATCTGGCGGTTGAGCCCCTGCACCAGGGTGATGCGAAACACGAAGGGCGCCTCTCGTTTCACCTTGCACTTCTTGGTGACGGTGCCGAGGATGGGCACCCCGGCCGCCATGCCCCGGACGAACTCGTCGGTCACCGGCTTGTCCACGGTCACCAGGTACTCTTTCTCGTGATCGTTGCCCGCCCGCAGGATCTTGTTCACCAGATCCCCGTGGTTGGTGAGGAAGATGAGCCCCTGGGAGTCCTTGTCGAGGCGACCGATGGGGAAGATGCGGGTGCTGTGGTTGACGAAGTCGACGATGTTGTCCTTCTCCCCCGCCTCCGTGGTGCTGACGATGCCCACCGGCTTGTTGAGGGCGATGAAGACCAGGCTGTCGGCCTCGCGCGGCTCGATCACCTGACCGTTAACCTTGACCAGATCCCCGGCAAACACCTGATCCCCCACCCCGGCCCGCTTGCCGTTGATGAAGACGTTGCCCTGCTCGATGAAACGATCGGCCTCACGACGGGAGCAGATGCCGCTCTCGCTGATGTATTTGTTCAGGCGCATGGATTCATCGGCCAGCATGGGTCACCTCCCGGGTCGGATGGGCCTTGAGAATGGCTGGCTGGATCAGCCGCGCTGTGGTCGGGTTCGTCTGCATACAACTCCATGAAATAAGGGCCTGCGCCCTGCATGTTCGGCAAAAAACGCCGCTACAGTAGCACATTGCACGCGCACGCGCCCGGCCCCGTCCGCCCCCTGCCCGCTGGCTCACAGGGGGTGCTGCCCCTGATGCAGCAGCAGGCCCCCCATTATCCAGCGTGCGGTGACGCCGCGGCCCTGATTGGGCTGCACCGCGCACTCCCCGCCTCTTTTCACTTCATGGTGCTCACTTCATGGGCCGGGCCCCCGCCGCCGAAGATAGGGTGCGGCCTTCGGCAGATAGCCAGATGATCTAACGCTTGATATTTATCCAGAAAAAATGCATAAAAAGATTTTGGTCATCGCGAATTATCTGCTCTGACCCGCCGACGACGGGAAATGACACCCCCATCGGGGCGCAACAACGGGCCCCTTGAGCCCCGCGAACCCTGAAGACGGGCATGGTCCCCTCTCTGGCAGGACGCCACTTTCATCATTCACGACAGGAGTTAAAGATGAGTCATTCCCTCTCCCAGGAGGCCTTCCTGGCCCAGGTCGCCAGCCGCAACCCTCACCAGCCCGAGTTCATCCAGGCCGTGAGCGAGGTGATCGCCTCCATCTGGCCCTATGTGGAGCGCCACCCCCGCTACCTGCAACACGGCCTGCTGGAGCGATTGGTGGAACCCGAGCGCCTGGTGCAGTTTCGGGTGAGCTGGGTGGATGACCAGGGCCAGGTGCAGGTGAACCGCGGCTACCGGGTGCAGCACAGCTCCGCCATCGGCCCCTTCAAGGGCGGCATGCGCTTCCACCCCTCGGTGGATCTCTCGGTGCTGAAATTCCTCGCCTTCGAGCAGACCTTCAAGAACGCCCTCACCACCCTGCCCATGGGCGGCGGCAAAGGGGGCAGCGATTTCGATCCCAAGGGCAAGAGCGAAGGAGAAGTGATGCGTTTCTGCCAGGCCCTGATGCTGGAGCTCTATCGCCACCTGGGGGCCAACACCGACGTACCGGCGGGCGACATCGGGGTGGGCGGGCGCGAGGTGAGCTACATGGCGGGCATGATGAAGAAGCTCACCAACAGCGCCGAGTGCGTCTTCACCGGCAAGGGACTCTCCTTTGGCGGCAGCCTCATTCGTCCGGAAGCCACCGGCTACGGCCTGCTCTACTTTGTCGACGCCATGCTGGCCCATCGCGGCCAGTCCCTCGATGGCCTGCGGGTCTCGGTGTCGGGCTCGGGCAACGTGGCCCAATACGCCATCGAGAAGGCGATGGTCCTCGGCGCCCGCGTCATCACCGCCTCCGACTCCGGCGGCACCGTCTATGATCCGGACGGCTTCACCCCCGAGAAGCTGGCCCGTCTGATGGCGCTTAAAAACGAGCAGCGCAAGCGGGTCGCCGATTACGCCCATGAGCTCGGGCTCGAGTTCTTCAGCGGCCGCACCCCCTGGCACCTGACGACCGACGTCGCCCTCCCCTGCGCCACCCAGAACGAGCTGGATGCCGAAGATGCGGCGCAGCTTATTGCCAACGGCGTGCAGCTGGTGGCCGAGGGGGCCAACATGCCCTCCAGCGCCGCCGCCATCCGCCTCTTCCACGAAGCAAAGGTGCTGTTCGCCCCGGGCAAGGCGGCCAACGCCGGCGGGGTTGCCACCTCGGGCCTCGAGATGAGCCAGAATGCCCAGCGCCTCTCCTGGAGCCGGGAAGAGGTGGACGCCCGCCTCAAGGGGATCATGACCAGCATCCATGCCACCTGTGTGCGCTACGGCCAGGACGGGGATCATCATGTGAACTACGAGAGCGGCGCCAATATTGCCGGCTTCGTCAAGGTGGCCGACGCCATGCTGGCGCAAGGGGTCTGCTGAGCGCCTTGGCCCGGGGCTTCCCCCTCAACACAACGGCAGCCCTCGGGCTGCCGTTGTGTTTTGCGTCTGGCGCGACTTCACACTCTCTTCACCCAGGCATGAAAGTCTCCCATCCGTTCCATCTCGCTGACGAGGATAACAAGATGACGATGAAAATAGGTGCTCTGCTGATCCTGGCCGGGCTCGGCTGCTTTGTGGCCTTCAACCTGCTGGGCTCCACCCTCGATGCCCAGGGCTTCCTGCACGAGCCCTTTGCCCTGCTGCCCCTGGGCTATCTGCTGCTCTTCACCGGCATGGTGCTCACCGTGATCCCTCTGCTGCGCAAGGGGCGCACCAGGGAGCAATGACACAAATCGCAAGGTGCCAAGAGCTCAGCAATAGCGGCTGATCTCGATGAGGTTCTAATCCGGGTCCAGGCAATAGACCGATTCGTTGACATCCTCCCCCACCTTAGCGCTTCGCGTCACAGGAGGGGGATTCCCATTACTGGGTGATAGCTGCTCGCGCAGTACCGGGTTCCTGCTTC